>NZ_JAAGPO010000359.1:0-5102 GCF_017104825.1 Burkholderia sp. Ac-20345
TGTTTTGACTGACACACAACACCACAAGAACTACACGATAGATCACACGCTTGCCCTACACGACGCTCTTCCGAGCCAGCAGCACGAGCCGGCGATCGGGCATCGAATGGGCGGCCGGGTGGGCCGGGGCGTGTGCCGCGCGCGGCGCGGCATCGAGACGGGACGGGGTGGACATCGCGTGCATCCTGGGTTGAATGAAGGAATGGACGCGAGTTTGGCGATACGCGGCCGGCCACGGTAGTGCCGCCCTGCGCAGATTTGTTATACGCTCCACGCATGACTGAAAAATCTCCCCTCTCCCGCACTGCTGGCGGGTCTCCGCGCGTTCAGGCGGTGCCGGTGGATGGCGCCGGCTATCGTTTCGAGCTGATGGAAACCTTCGTGCGCATAGTCGAGGCGGGCAGCCTGTCGGCCGCTGCCGCGCAACTGCATACGACGCAGCCGACGATCAGCCGGCGGCTGCAGGCGCTCGAGCGCTCGCTCGGCATGCGGCTGCTGCAGCGGACGACGCACACGATGCGGCTGACCGTCGACGGCGAGCGCTGCTTCAAGCGCGCGAAGGAGCTGCTGGCGAACTGGGCGGCGTTCGAGGCCGATCTGCGCGGCGCACAGGAGGAGCCCGACGGGCTGCTGCGGGTCGCGGTGCCGCACGCGTTCGGCCAGGAGCGTTTCGTCGAGCCGCTCGCACGGTTCCTGCGCGACTATCCGCGCGTGTCGGTCGAGTGGCTGCTGCAGGACGAGGTGCGGGATTTCGTCGGCAGCGGCATCGATTGCGCGATCCAGGTGGGCGAGCCGACCGATCCGGCCGTCGTCGCGATCCGGCTCTCGAAGGTGCCGCGCTTCGTGGTCGCCGCGCCGTCCGTGCTGAACGGCGCCGACGTGCCGGCCGACCCCGACGCGCTGGCCGCGTTGCCGTGGCTCGCGCTGCGCACGTACTACCGCACCGAGCTGGCGCTCACGCATTCGGTCACGGGCGAGACGCGGCGCATTGCGATCCGCCCGCGCATCACGACCGCGAACCTGTACGCGCTGCGCAGCGCGGCGCTGCTGGGGGTGGGGGCGTGCGTCGGCTCGTCATGGATGCTGGCCGACCACCTCGCGCGCGGCGAGCTCGTCCATCTCGCGCCCGAGTGGCAGGCCGCGCCGCTGCCTGTGTACCTGACTTACCCGCATGCGCAGTTCTATCCGTCGCGGCTCGTGCGGTTTGCCGCGATGATGCGCGAGGCCGTGCCGGGGCTCGTCGAAGGGCGTGACGCCTGATACCTGACGCAGGACGCGCCGCGCGCGCCGGGCGGCGGCTGCGCCGTCAGCCGCGCCGGATCCCTTCGGGCAGCGCGCTGATGCGGCGCACCTCGGGCGAATCGAGCCACGCGCGCGACGTCGCGCAGTCGGCGAACATGTCGGTCGCATCCTCGCCCCAGAACAGGTCGCCGTCGAGTTCGAAGGTCGGCACGCCGAATACGCCGTGCGCGATCGCAGCATCGGTGTTCGCGCGCAGCGCGTCCTTCACCGGCTGGGCGTCGACGGCCGTCACGCCTTCCGGAAAGCCGACGGCTTCGCACAGCGCGGCGAAGCCTTCCGGCGTCGACACGTCCTGGCCGTCGCGCCAGATGTGCCGGAAGATCCGCCGGATCGCGTCGGTTGAATTGCCCATCGCGATCGCGAGGCGCAGCGGCTTGATCGGATTGAACGGGTGCGCGGGCGGCATCCGGAACGGAATGGCGAGCTTGTCCGCGCGATATTGCGCGTGGCGATAGGTGAAGATGCGTTTCGCCGCGATCTCGGCCGGCGCTTTCTGGCCCCAGTGCGTGAGCAGTGCGCCGAGCACGATGGGCCGCGGCTCGAACGCGGCGGCGGCGGGCAACCGGTCGAACTGTTCCTGCTGCAGATAGGCGAACGGCGAAACGAAGTCGAAATACCAGGTGGCGGTGCGCGCGGCGTTCATGGTGTCTGCCCTCAAGCGTGTCCGGTTGGCGGTGGCACGCGCGGCACGCCCGCAAGCGGCGCGCGATGCATGCATCGGCGGCCAGTGTCGCACGCGGTCGCCTTTTACGCTGTTACGTGGCCAGGCGCGCGCAGCCGGTTATGACGCTGCGTCGCCGTGGCCCGCCGCCGACGCGAGCCGCGCGAGGCTGTCACGCACGGCCGCCGCGTCGTAGCGTGCGCCTGCGCCGCCGAGCGCCACGGTCGCCTTCTGCGCGAGCGGCAACAGCATCGCGAGCGCGGCCGCCATGGCCGGCGCGTCGGCGAGCCGCGATTTCGGGCCCGATACGGTCAGCGCGCCGACACACTCGCCGGCTGCCCCGAACACAGGCGCGGATGCCGAAGCCGTCTCGGGGTCGCGCTCGCCGTACGATGCGGCCCACAGCTGTTCGCGCACGTCGTTCCATTGCGCATCCTGCGTGTCGGTGAACGCCAGCAGCACCTTCCCGGACGCACCCTGACGCACCGGAAACTCCTCGCCGACACGAATCGACACGCGCACCGCGCGAGCGGGCTCGACCCGGTACAGCACCGAGCGCATGTCGCCCTGGCGCACGTAGAACGACGCCGTTTCGCCGAGTTCGCGGCTCAGCGTCTCGAGCAGCGGCTCGACCACCGGGCCGACCCGGAACGAACGCTGGTACAGCGCGGCGAGCCGCTGCGGCTCGTGCCCGATCGCGTACTGGCCGTCGTCGAGCTTGCGCATGAAGCCGCCATGCTCGAGCGCCGCGAGCAGGCGCAGGATCGTGCTCTTGTACAGCCCGGTGCGGCGCGACAGCTCCGCGAGCGACAGCCGGTCGTCGGTCTGCCCGAACGCACGGAGGATCGCGAACGCGCGATCGAGAACGGCGACGCCGCTGGACGTTTCGTCGGCCGGCAAATCGGGCCCGTCGCCGGCGTGATCGGTGTGAGTCGTAGGCACTGCCTGCTTCCTTCTGAGGATGATCCGCCGACTATATCGTTCTGTCTGATAGAACTCAAGTTCCAGAAAATCGCAATTTCACGGGTATACCCCGCTTACAGCCCATTCGACGCGCGCATAGAGTTCTATCAAACAGAACGATGTTCTTTTAGATAGAACGATGGAGTGTCAAATGAGCGTTTCCGAATATCCGAAGGTGCTGGTCAGCGAAGTCGGGCCGCGCGACGGCCTGCAGAGCATCAAGGCCGTGATGCCGACGGCCGGCAAGCTGCGCTGGATCACGGCGCTGGCCGCGGCCGGCCTGCGCGAGATCGAGGTCGGGTCGTTCGTGCCGGCCAGGCTGCTGCCGCAGATGGCCGATGTGCACGAAGTCGTCGCGCATGCGCTGACGATTCCCGGGCTGCACGTCGCCGCGCTCGCGCCGAACCTGCGCGGTGCCGAGGGCGCATTCGAGGCCGGCGTGCACAAGCTGACGCTGCCGGTCTCGGTGACGGAGGCGCATTCGCTGGCAAACATCCGCAAGACGCCCGCGCAGATGATCGACGAGGTGCGCGCGATCGTCGCGCTGCGCGACGCGAGGTTTCCGTCGGTGCAGATCGAGGCGGGCGTGTCGGTCGCGTTCGGCTGCACGATCGCGGGCGCCGTCAGCGACGACGAGACGATCGCAATGGCGGTGGCGATGGCCGAATGCGGCGTCGACGAGATCGGGCTGTCCGACACGAGCGGCTATGCGAACCCGGCGCAGGTGCGTCGGCTGTTCACCCGGCTGCACCGTGAAGTCGGCGACAAGGCCGGCGGCGCGCATTTCCACAACACGCGCGGGCAGGGGCTCGCCAACGTCGTCGCGGCACTCGACGCGGGTGTGACGACGATCGACGCGAGCCAGGGCGGCCTCGGCGGTTGTCCGTATGCGCCGGGTGCGACCGGCAACATCGTCACCGAGGATCTCGTGTTCCTGCTCGAAGCGATGGGATTCGACACGGGTATCGACGTCGATGCGCTGCTGGCCGCGCGCGCGATCCTGCACGCGGCGCTGCCGGCCGAGGCGCTGTACGGCCATGTGCCGGACGCCGGGTTGCCGAAGGGCTTCCGTTACGCGGACGGACGTTCTCCCACTGCCGTGCAACCGGAAGGATGCCTGACGGGAGTCGCGCAATGAACGACCACCAACCGGCTGCGGCGCTGCCGTACGAAGGCGTGCGCGTGATCGAGATGACGCACATGGTGATGGGCCCGACCTGCGGGATGCTGCTCGCGGATCTCGGCGCGGAGGTCATCAAGATCGAACCGATCGCGGGCGACAGCACGCGCGCGCTGCGCGGTTCGGGCGCAGGTTTCTTCGGGATGTTCAACCGCAACAAGAAGAGCCTCGCGGTCGACGTGAAGGATCCGCGCGGGCTGGAGATCGTGCTGCGGCTCGTCGCGACGGCGGACGTCTTCAGCGAGAACTTCAAGAGCGGCACGATGGACCGGCTCGGCCTCGGCTATCCGGCGCTCTTCTCGCTGAATCCGGGCCTCGTGTACGTGTCGCACAAGGGCTTCCTGCCGGGGCCGTACGAGCATCGCACTGCGCTCGACGAGGTGGTGCAGATGATGGGCGGCCTCGCGTACATGACGGGCCCGGAAGGGCGGCCGCTGCGCGCGGGCGCGAGCGTGAACGACATCATGGGCGGCATGTTCGGTGCGATCGGCGCGATGGCCGCGCTCGCGCAGCGCGAGCGCACCGGCCGCGGCCAGCAGGTGCAGAGTTCGCTGTTCGAGAACAACGTGTTCCTCGTCGCGCAGCACATGATGCAGTTCGCGGTGACGGGGCACGCCGCGTCGCCGATGCCGAGCCGGATTTCCGCGTGGGCCGTCTACGACGTGTTTGCCGTCAAGGATGGCGAACAGATCTTTCTCGCGGTCGTGTCGGACACGCAGTGGGCGCTGTTCTGCGAGGCATTCGGCCTGGCCGCGCTGAAGGACGATCCGCGCCTCGCGACCAACAACCTGCGCGTGCAGGCGCGCGAGTGGCTGCTGCCCGAGTTGCGTGCACGGCTCGCGCCGTATTCGGCCGCGGAGATCGGCGCGATCTTCGAATCGAACGGCCTGCCGTACGCGCCGATCACGAAACCGCATGACCTGTTCGACGACCCGCACCTGCTCGCCACGGGCGGCCTCGAAGCGGTGACGCTGCCAGCCGACGCGAGCTGTGCCG
>NZ_JAAGPO010000360.1:0-5127 GCF_017104825.1 Burkholderia sp. Ac-20345
TCGGTGCGATGCGATCTCGATGCCGAGCGCGCCCTGGCCCGCGGCGGGCGGGCTCGCTTCGACGTCGAGCAGCGCGCGGATCCGCGCTTCGAGGCCGAGGCGCTTCAGGCCGGCGGCCGCGAGGATGATCGCCGCGTAGTCGCCGCGATCGAGCTTCGACAGGCGCGTGTCGAGGTTGCCGCGCAGCGGCAGCACTTCCAGGTGCGGGTAGCGCGAGCGCAGCATCGCCTCGCGGCGCAGGCTCGACGTGCCGACCACGGCGCCGGCCGGCAGCGCGTCGAGCGACGCGTAGTCGTTCGACACGAATGCATCGCGCGGATCTTCGCGCTCCATGATCGCGGCGAGCGAGAAGCCCTCAGGCAGCGCCATCGGCACGTCCTTCAGCGAATGCACGGCGAGATCGGCGCGGCCGTCGGCCAGCGCGGCCTCCAGTTCCTTCACGAACAGGCCCTTGCCGCCGACCTTCGACAGCGTGCGATCGAGAATCTGGTCGCCGCGCGTCGTCATCCCGAGGATTTTCACGTCACAAGCTGGATATAATTTGCGCAGCGCATCACGCACATGTTCGGCTTGCCACATCGCCAGGCGGCTCTCGCGCGAAGCAATCGTCAATGTCGCGGGCAGCTGTGCCTGTTGCGGCCCGGCCGCAGGAGTCTCGGAATTCATTGCTGGAACATCGAAGGACGGGATTGAAGATCGAACAATGGTAGCACGCACGCCCCTGCCCGCCCGGGCCCGGAGCCTGCGCCCGGCCTGCCGCCGAGCGGGTCGCGGCGCCGATGTGCGGATGTGCCGCACGTAGCTGGTTGCTTGACCGCAGTTTCGCAGTTTCCGCAGTTCCTTTTGACTCGAGCTTTCCCAAGGAAACCCATCGTGAAGTCTTCCGGATCGGCGCGTACGGCGCGCCGCAATGCTGCCCTGTCCTCCTCCGACGCCTCGACGGACACCGTCGCCACCGCCGCGAACGGCCGTGCGAAAACGGCAACGAAACCGAAAGACCCGATACGTCAGACAAAACGCGCGACGAAAGCCGCCGGCCCGGCTGCCCGCACCGCGGCCCGCACGGCCGGTGCGACGAAGTCCGGCACGCGCACGCGCGAGGACAAGGACGGCCCGCTGTTCGACGACATCCGCTTCCTCGGCCGCCTGCTCGGCGACGTCGTGCGCGAGCAGGAAGGCGACACCGTGTTCGACGTCGTCGAGACGATCCGCCAGACCGCGGTCAAGTTCCGCCGCGAGGACGACAGCGAAGCCGCGCAGACGCTCGAGAAGAAGCTGCGCAAGCTGACGCCGGAGCAGACGGTGAGCGTCGTGCGCGCGTTCAGCTATTTCTCGCATCTCGCGAACATCGCGGAAGACCGCCACCACAACCGCCGCCGCCGCATCCACGCGCTGGCCGGCTCCGCGTCGCAGCCCGGCACGGTCGCGTACGCGCTCGAACAATTGAAAACGACCGGCAACGCGTCGAAGCGCCTGCTGCAGCGCTTCTTCGACGATGCGCTGATCGTGCCGGTGCTGACCGCGCACCCGACCGAAGTGCAGCGCAAGAGCATTCTCGACGCGCAGCACGACATCGCGCGCCTGCTCGCCGAGCGCGACCAGGAACTGACGAGCCGCGAGCGCCAGTACAACGAATCGATGCTGCGCGCGCGCGTGACCGCGCTGTGGCAGACCCGCATGCTGCGCGACTCGCGCCTGACGGTCGGCGACGAGATCGAGAACGCGCTGTCGTACTACCGCGCGACGTTCCTCGACGAACTGCCCGCGCTGTACGGCGACATCGAGGCCGCGCTCGCCGAGCACGGCCTGTCCGCGCGCGTGCCGGCGTTCTTCCAGATGGGCAGCTGGATCGGCGGCGACCGCGACGGCAACCCGAACGTGACCGCGCCGACACTCGAGGAGGCGATCAACCGCCAGGCCGCGGTGATCCTCGAGCACTATCTGGAACAGGTGCACAAGCTCGGCGCCGAACTGTCGGTGTCGAACCTGCTCGTCGGCGCGAACGACGCTGTGAAGGCGCTCGCGGCAGCTTCCCCCGACCAGTCGCCGCACCGCGTCGACGAACCGTATCGCCGTGCACTGATCGGCATCTACACGCGCCTCGCCGCGAGCGCGCGCGTGCGTCTCGGCGAAGGCACGGTGCCGGTGCGCAGCGCGGGCCGCGGTGCGCCGCCCGTGCGCGCGATCCCGTATGCGGATTCCGAAGCGTTCGTCGCCGACCTGAAGGTGCTGACCGCATCGCTCGACGAACACCACGGCACGTCGCTCGCCGCGCCGCGCCTCGCGCCGCTCGTGCGCGCGGCCGAAGTGTTCGGCTTCCATCTCGCGAGCATCGACCTGCGCCAGAGCTCCGACATCCACGAAGCCGTGGTCGCCGAGCTGTTCGCGCGCGCCGGCGTCGAGGCCGACTACGCGGCGCTCGCCGAGGAAGACAAGCTGCGCGTGCTGCTCACCGCCCTTGCCGATCCGCGTCCGCTGCGCTTGCCGTACTTCGAATATTCGGCGCTCGCGCAAAGCGAGCTCGGCGTGTTCGAGAAGGCACGCGAAGTCCGCGCGCAATTCGGCGCACGCGCGGTGCGCAACTACATCATTTCGCATACGGAAACCGTCAGCGACCTCGTCGAGGTGCTGCTGCTGCAGAAGGAGACGGGCCTGCTCGAAGGCGCGCTCGGCGTGCCCGGCGGCGATGCGCGGAACAGCCTGATGGTGATCCCGCTGTTCGAGACGATTCCCGACCTGCGCGACGCCGCGCGCATCATGCGCGAATACTTCGCACTGCCGGGCATCGACGCGCTGATCGCGCACCAGGGCGCCGAGCAGGAAGTGATGCTCGGCTATTCGGACAGCAACAAGGACGGCGGCTTCCTCACGTCGAACTGGGAGCTGTATCGCGCGGAGCTCGCGCTCGTCGACCTGTTCCGCGACCGCAAGATCACGCTGCGGCTGTTCCACGGCCGCGGCGGCACGGTCGGCCGCGGCGGCGGCCCGACCTACCAGGCGATCCTGTCGCAGCCGCCAGGCACCGTGAACGGCCAGATCCGCCTGACCGAACAGGGCGAGGTGATCGCGAGCAAGTTCGCGAACCCGGAGATCGGACGCCGCAACCTCGAGACGGTCGTCGCCGCGACGCTCGAAGCAACGCTCCTGCCGCAGAACAATGCGCCCGCGCAGTTGCCGGCGTTCGAGGCCGCGATGCAGACGCTGTCGGATTCGGCGATGGCCGCGTACCGCGCGCTCGTCTATGAAACCCCGGGCTTCACCGACTATTTCTTCTCGTCGACGCCGATCACCGAGATCGCCGAGCTGAACATCGGCAGCCGCCCGGCTTCGCGCAAGCTGCAGGATCCGAAGCAGCGCAAGATCGAGGACCTGCGCGCGATTCCGTGGGGCTTCTCGTGGGGCCAGTGCCGGCTGCTGCTGACGGGCTGGTACGGCTTCGGCAGCGCGGTGAGCGCGTATCTCGACGGCGCGCAGGACGAAGCCGAGCGCACGAAGCGCGTCGCGCTGCTAAAGAAGATGAACAAGACCTGGCCGTTCTTCTCGAACCTGCTGTCGAACATGGACATGGTGCTCGCGAAGACTGACCTCGCGGTCGCGTCGCGCTACGCGCAGCTCGTTTCCGACCGCAAGCTGCGCAAGCACGTGTTCGAGCGGATCGTCGCGGAATGGGAGCGCACGTCGCAGGCGCTGGCGGAAATCACCGGGCACGAAGGCCGCCTCGCAACTAACCCGCTGCTCGCGCGCTCGATCAAGAACCGCTTCCCGTATCTCGATCCGCTGAACCACCTGCAGGTCGAGCTGATCAAGCGCCACCGTGCGGGCGATACGAACGCGCGGCTGCGCCGCGGGATTCACCTGACGATCAACGGGATCGCGGCCGGCCTGCGCAACACCGGCTGATCCGCATGCGGCGCGGTGTGATTCCGCGTCGGCCGGCGTCTTGGAAGCCGCGATACGCGATGGTGCGTATCGCGGCTTTTTTCATGCGCGGGCAAAACCGCAGCGGCACACCTCTCGCTCAGTTCGCGTCGATCAGCAACGCGTCGTGTTCGAACGAACCGTCGGGCTGCACCGCGTAGTAGCCGCGCACCTCGTCCGGCGCATGCGCCCACAGCGCGCGAATGCCGGTGACACTGTCGGCCGGCGTGCGGATGCGCGCGACCCACGTATCGAAATCGATCGGCAGCCGCCAGCGGCTGTGCACATGCGCGTCGAAGCCGGCTTCGCGGAACATCGCGAGCCACTCGTCCGCCCGGTAGTCGCGCACGTGCGACGCGTCGCGCAGCACTTCCGCGGCCTGCAGGTACGTATCGAGAAGCGGATGGTCGTTGCCGGCGATGTCGATCATCAGCACGCGGCCACCCGGTTTCAGCACGCGGCGCACCTCGGCGAGCGCCGCGCGCATGTCGTGCCAGTGGTGCGCGCTCATCCGGCTCACGACCCAGTCGAACGTCGCCGTGTCGAACGGCAGTCGCTCGGCCGGCCCCTGCTGCGTACGGATGTTCGCGAGCCCGCGTTCGCGTGCGGCCGCGTCGACGGTCGCGAGCATCTGCGCGGCGAGATCGTAGGCGACCACGTCGCGCACGTGCGGCGCGACGGCGAAGCTCGCATGGCCGGCGCCGCAGCCGAGATCGAGCACCGCGGCATCGGGCGTCGCGCGCACCGCGTCGGCGAGCGTCTGCAGATCGGCGCCCGTCGCGTGAACCGTGCTCGTCAGATAGGCGGCGGCCGTCGTGCCGAATGCGTCGGCGACCTGGTCGTGGTGTTTCATCGTTCGCTCCTTTGTACCGTTGCCGGTGCGACAAGCACCTCGGCGCCTGCTCCGGCCCCATGCAACGCGTTTTGTGGGACGCTCGCTGCCCTGTCAGCGCGCGAGCCGCTACAATAGGCCTGCGTTTGTACCAGTACAAGTTAAGCAGTTATTCTGGTATTCGATACACCTGTCTGTTCGTTGCCGCATCCCCGCTTCCATTTCGCCGTTTCCGCATGAACCACCCGTCCACCGCCCCCATCCGCTGCCGGGTGGATTGCTAATGACGAAAACAGATATCCATATTTGAAAAACTCCGGTGAATCGTAATAAACTCGCCTTATATTTCAAACGACTAAAAAATTCTGTTGATATGC
>NZ_JAAGPO010000361.1:0-269 GCF_017104825.1 Burkholderia sp. Ac-20345
TCAGAAGTGTAATGTGTATTGATGAGTTGAGCTCACATAGTGCAGTTGTCATGACACGAGAGAGGTAGTGTGGAGACAGAGAGTAGTAAGTATGGTACTAGTTCGGCATCGCAGAGGTACTGTAATCGGACGTAGTCGTATGTAGGAGTATGATTGTAATGAAGCATATATTAGTATCTAGTGTTATACTACTGTTGTCTGAAGTCTGTATTTTTTATTTTTTTTTTTTTTTTAATGATCCGGCCACCACCAAGATCTACACGCTAGGT
>NZ_JAAGPO010000362.1:0-4560 GCF_017104825.1 Burkholderia sp. Ac-20345
TCGGCGCGCTCGACCGTGCGGGCGTGCCGTGGCGCGTCGCATTCACGACGCCGAGTCTTGCCGGGCTATGGGCCGCGGCGGCGGCCGGCCTCGGGCTGACGGTGCGCTCGCACTACGGGCTGCCCGCTTCGGTGCGCGTGCTCGATGCGGCTTCGTGCGGGTTGCCGGCACTGCCGGGCCTGCCGCTGATCCTGCTGCGGCGCACGTCATCGGCGACGCCGACCGTCGATCGGCTCGCGCGGATCGTGAAGCAGGCGGTGCGGGATGCGACGGAGGGGGCGGCGTTGGCGGCGTGACGAAACGCTCGATTGCCGCCGCGGGTTGCGGTTCTCCCGTCCCTCTGCCGAACGGTCGAATGGATCGATCGGGGGAACCTGACTACAGTGATGATCACTTGAAACGGAGGTCATCATGCAAAACGCAAATACGCCGGGCGCCAGTGCGGTCGATCCGGTTCAAAGGGCAGATGCCGCGATCCGGGGTGACGGGGCGTCAGCCGATCCACCGGTGCCTACCAATCCGCCCGTTCGGTTTGGTGTCCTGCAAGGGCAGGCGTGGATCGCGGACGACTTCGATGCCCCGTTGCCCGATTGTCTGCTGGACGCCTTTGAAGGGCGCTGATGCGGCTGTTGCTCGATACGCACATCTTTTTGTGGATCGTGACCAATGACCCCAAGCTCAGCGCACGGGCGCGCAGACTGATCTCGGCCGCCGACGAACGTTTCGTCAGCAGCGCGAGTATCTGGGAGGCTGCCATCAAGGCCGGCCTGGGGAAGCTCGATATCGACGTCGGCAAGCTGATCCGCGCGATCGGCTCAAGCGGGATTCGCGAGCTACCGGTTCGGGCCGTGCATGGGGCCGCGGTTCGTGATTTGCCGCACCATCATCGTGATCCATTCGATCGCTTGCTGGTCGCGCAGGCCCGGCTCGAGCCGCTTCAGCTCGTGACGGCCGATGCACAACTTGCCCGGTACGACCTGTCTCTCGTTCTGACAGTTTGAAGCAATCTGTCGGGGCGAAAGCCATCGGTCGCCTGGGCCCGACGTGGCGTCGCGGTTCATGCCGCCGCTGCATCCGGCTCGATTTCGGCCAGTTCCGCACAGATGGTGGCCAGCCGCTCCCTCAACCCTTCACTCGCCGGCACGAACGGCAGCCGCAACCCGTCCTCGCACCATCCTTGCGCTGCCAGCACGGCCTTCACCGGCGCCGGGTTCGGCTCCGCGAACAGTGCCGCGACGAGCGGCTGCAGCGCGACCGACAGGCGCCGCGCATCGGCGAGCCGGCCGTCGCGCAGCAGCGCATGGATACGCACATGCCATTCGGGCAGCACGTGCGCGCTGCTCGCGATCGCGCCGTGCGCACCGGCGCACATCGCCGCGAAATTCTGGTTGTCGTCGCCGGACAGGATCGCGAGCGGCGTGTCGTGCACGAGCCGGCTCATCCGGTCGAGCGTACCGCCGCATTCCTTGATGCCCGCGACGCGCGGGTCGCGCGCAAGTGCCTGCAGCGTGTCCAGTTCGACGTTCACGCCGGTGCGGTACGGGATGTTGTAGACGAGCACCGGCAGGTCGGCCGCGTCGACGATCGCCTCGACGTGACGGCGGATACCGTCCTGCGTCGGCCGCACGTAGACGGGTGGCGTGACGAGCAGCCCGTCGGGCCGCAATGCCGCGAGTTCGCGCGCGCGGGCGGCCGCGAAATGCGTCGCGCTCGCGGTCAGCCCGACGACGATCGGCAGGCCGGGTGCCGCGTCGCGCAGCGTCGCGAACACCGCGTCCTGTTCGCGCGCGTCGAGCAACACGCCTTCACCGGTCGTCGCGCCCGCGACGAAGCCTGCGATGCCCGCGGCCGCATAGCGGCGTGCGAGTCGCGCGAGCGCGGCATGGTCGACTTCGCCGTGGTGGAACGGCGTGATGATCGGCAGCCAGATACCTTCGAAACGTGTGTTCATGCAAAGCCTCATGGTGGAAACGGAGTGGGAAGGAACCGTTCCGCCGGCGGAGGGCCGGAGCGAGGCGTGCGAGCAAGGAGAAAGAAACGACCTGCGGGCATCCCGTCCGGCATTCGCCTGACGGGACGCGACGTCCCCGTCAGTCGAGGAGTCGTTTTTTCAGTTTCAGCCCGGCCGCGCGCGCACCTGCCGCAACGGCGGCGAGGATCGGAAGCGAGCGCAGGGCAGCGGACATGGAGGAACCGTGAGTGGGCTGAGCGGCGATCTTAACACCGGATCCGATCCGCGCGCGAGCGTCCGCCGCCGTTTAGCAGGATTCGAGATTTGCTTTCCACGACTGATTGGAAAGGGCACCGGGCCCGGCCGCTAGAATGCCCGCTTACGTTTCGATGACAGCGCGTACGCGTGCCGTCACGCACATTCACCACCACTGGAAACGGGGCATATCACGATGGCAAGCATGAAGGGGATCGGCCGCTGGCTGCACACGGGCGCGGCGGCGCTGGTCGTGGCGGCGACGGCCGCGCACGCGGATACGTCGATCCTGAACGTGTCGTACGACGTGACGCGCGAACTGTACAAGGACATCAACGCGGGCTTTGCCGCAGCCTACAAGCAGAAGACCGGCGAGACGATCGCGATCAAGCAGTCGCACGGCGCGTCGAGCGCGCAGGCGCTGTCGGTGCTGCAGGGGCTGCAGGCCGACGTCGTGACGATGAACCAGCCGAACGACATCGACCTGCTCGCCGAACGCGGCCAGCTGCTGCCGAAGGACTGGCGTGCGCGTTTCCCGGACAACAGCTCGCCGTACTCGACCACGATGGTGTTCCTGGTGCGCAAAGGCAACCCGAAGGCGATCAAGGACTGGAGCGATCTCGCGAAGCCGGGTGTCCAGGTGATCATCGCGAACCCGAAGACGTCGGGCAACGGCCGCTATGCGTATCTCGCCGCGTGGGGCTTCCAGAAACAGAAGGGCGCGACCGACCAGCAGGCGATCGACTTCGAGAAGGCGATCTTCCGCAATGTGCCGGTGCTCGACTCCGGCGGCCGGGGTGCGACGACGACGTTCACGCAGCGCGGCATCGGTGACGTGCTGGTCACGTTCGAGAACGAAGTCGCGCTGATGGACACCGGCGCATCGGGTGCCCAGTTCGACGCCGTGTATCCGTCGGCGAGCATCCTCGCGGAACCGCCCGTCGCCGTCGTCGACAAGGTCGTCGACAAGAAGGGCACGCGCAAGGTCGCGCAGGCGTATCTCGACTACCTGTACACGCCGGAAGCGCAGGAGATCATCGCGCAGCACCATCTGCGCCCGCGCGATGCGAACGTGCTGAAGAAGCATGCGGCCGAATTCAAGCCGCTGAAGACGTTCAGCGTCGAGCAGGTCTTCGGCAATTGGGCGAACGCGCAGAAGACGCACTTCGCGGACGGCGGCACGTTCGACCAGGTGATCGTCGACCGGAAGTGAGCGCCGCGCGCACCGCGCGCTTGTCCGCACGCTGACGACGCAGCCGGCCGCTTCCGCGACCGGCTTTTTTGTGCCGCTCGGCCGGCGGCGCGGCGGATTTCCATTCCGAACCGGCACGCATACCCGGCCGCCGCCGCGCGTGCTACGCTCATCGCCTTCCTGCTTCCGGCGCCGCGCGATGAATGTCGATTCGTCCTCCCCAGCCTCCCGCGGCCGTGGCCGCAAGATCTGGTCGGGCACGCGCCCGGTCATCGCGTACGGGATGCCGCCGCTCGGCTGGCGCGACCTTTATCACCGCGCGCTGACGGTGAGCTGGCCCGTATTCTTCCTGTCGCTCGCGGTGCTGTTCCTGCTGCTCAACGGCGGCTTCGCGACGCTCTACATGCTTGGCCACGCGCCGATCGCGAACCAGTCGCCGGCCGGATTCGGCGGCGCATTCTTCTTCAGCGTCGAGACACTCGCGACCGTCGGCTATGGCGACATGCATCCGCAGACCGTCTATGCGCACCTGGTCGCGACGTTCGAGATCTTCGTCGGGATGTCGGGCATCGCGATGGCCACGGGGCTCGTGTTCGCGCGGTTTTCGCGACCGCAGGCGAAGATCCTGTTCGCGCGCTACGCGATCGTCCGGCCGTTGAACGGCCGGATGACGCTGATGGTGCGCGCCGCGAATGCGCGCCAGAACGTGATTGCGGAGGCGCAAGCGAAACTGCGGCTGATGCGCATCGAAGGCACGCATGAGGGCTATACGCTGCGCAAGATCCACGACTTGCCGCTCGTGCGCAGCGAGCATCCGATTTTCCTGCTCGGCTGGAACCTGATGCACGTGATCGACGAATCGAGCGCGCTGTTCGGCGAGACGCCCGAATCGCTCGCCGCGCGCGACGCGTCGTTGCTGATCACGATCGAAGGCTCGGACGAGACGACCGCGCAGGTGATGCAGGCGCGTCATTCCTGGGAGCATGGCGAGATCCGCTGGCGTCACCGCTATGTCGACCTGATGCACGACGAAGACGGCATCACGCACATCGACTACACGCATTTTCATGAAGTGGTGCCCGTCGACACCGATACCGACGAGCGCGGCTCGCCGGGTGCGGTGGTCAACGCCGGCGCCGCGGCGTCGGGCCCGGCCGCGTAG
>NZ_JAAGPO010000363.1:0-234 GCF_017104825.1 Burkholderia sp. Ac-20345
TAAAAAAAAAAAAAATATAAAATATAATTTGATCTTTTTCATTCTATCCATATGATAACATTCTATACAACACGTCTTTGCGTCTGATTTGTGAACAGAGTTGATCATGTATGTCCCACGCCATACACTGCACTGTCATCTTCAAATATATATTATATTTCTAACGTAGCTACGATCGCTAGTACCCATGTTGATAATCTCGATTCATGCTACCGTATCGTTGTGTCTTCACAT
>NZ_JAAGPO010000364.1:0-4871 GCF_017104825.1 Burkholderia sp. Ac-20345
TGCCCTTATGCTGCGTGAACTTCGGCGTATCAAACTCGATCTCTGCATCCTCGCCGCACAGCGCCCATGCTTCGGCCACCACGCCGTCCGTATCGATCGTCTCACGGCGCGCGAGCCCGCAGCCGCCGCGCTGATCGGCCTCGCGCTGCGCATCCGGCGTCAGGGCGCGGTCGAAGGCGTCGGCCCCGCAATGCACTGACCGGGGGCCGGCGGCGTCCGGCGCCGCCATCGAACCAGGGCGCGCACAATCGCGCCCTTTTTTAAGCGTGCCGAGCCCGACGCATGCCCCGCATCACCCGGCCTTTCGGGCAACTCGCCGCGATGGGGCCGGCCAGCGCGCCCCGCTCCGCTCAAACGCCTGTTTTACTTCCATCCGGCCGCCCACCGTCGCACGGCCCTTCCCGACGGATTTTTAACGCAGTCGTACACCGACGCCCTAGTTTTGCGACAATGGCGGACTTTGATCCACGCGCCGCCGCCGAACGCCGCATATCCGTCGCCGCATAACCGCCTGCTTCCGATGTCGCTTCCCCATATCGATCTGCTGTACTCGTTGTCCGGCCTGTTCGTCGGCATCCTCGTCGGCCTGACGGGCGTTGGCGGTGGTTCGTTGATGACGCCGATCCTCGTGCTGCTGTTCGGCGTCCACCCTGCAACGGCGGTCGGTACCGACCTGTTGTACGCGGCCGCGACCAAGGCCACCGGCACGCTCGTCCACGGCCTGAAGGGTTCGATCGACTGGCGCATCACGGGCCGGCTCGCGGCGGGCAGCGTCCCGGCCGCGGCCGTCACGCTGTGGTGGCTGCATACACACGGGATGAATACGCCGGGCACCGCGCGGATGATCCAGCTCGTGCTCGGCGTCGCGCTGCTGCTCACGTCGCTCGCGCTGATCTTCCGGCCGCAGCTCACTGCGTTCGCCGCGCGCAACCCGCTCGCGCCGAGCCCCGCGCGCACGCTGTGGTCGACCGTGCTGACGGGCGCCGTGCTCGGCGTGCTCGTATCGATGACGTCGGTCGGCGCCGGCGCGATCGGCGTGACCGTGCTCCTGCTGCTATATCCGATGCTCGCGACGACCCGCATCGTCGGCTCCGACATCGCGCACGCGGTGCCGCTCACGCTCGTCGCGGGCATGGGCCACTGGCTGCTCGGCTCGGTCGACTGGTCGATGCTGCTGTCGCTGCTGCTCGGCTCGCTGCCCGGCATCGTGATCGGCAGCCTGCTGTCGGCGCGCGCGCCCGAACGGCTGCTGCGCAACCTGCTCGCCTCGACGCTCGTCGCGGTCGGCATCCGGCTCGTGCTGGCATAGCACGGGGCGCGAACACCCTGTCCTCGACGGTATGCCCCCCTTTCCCGGCCGGCGCATGACGCGCCGGCCCGTCGCCCGCCCCCAATGAAAAACAGCCCGACCGGCCTGCGCCGATCGGGCTGTCGTCCATCCGGGGCGGCGCGCGCCGCCCGCGGCGCTTACTGCCCCTGCTGCTGCAGCTTCTGCTGCTTGAGCTGCTGCGTGCGCGCCTGCAGCTTCAGCACGCGCTGCAGTGCGGTGCGGTTCGCGAGAATGCCGTCGTAGAAGTTGGCGAGATCGCCCTTCAGCGCGGTCCGCGACGCGTCGTTCAGGTAGATCATGTGGCCTGACGGGTAGTTCTTGATCGTCAGGTTCTGCGCCTTGAGCGTCGGGTCAAGCGGCATCTGCGCGAGCGTCAGCTCCGTCTGGTGGAACGGTGTGACGGCGTCGAAATAGCCGTTTGCCGACAGCACCTTCAGGTCCGGGTTCACGCTCATCGTCGACGCCAGGTCGCCGGCCGTGTACAGCGTATTGCCGCCGCCCTTGTTCGCGCCGGTCGGGTCCGTGTGGCTGAAGTCCCAGTTGTTGAAGACCTGGTCGTTCAGGTCCACGAACGACGACGTCGACGTGTACTTGAGATCGGTGTTGATGTAGCTGTTCCACAGCACCGTGTACGCGCCGCCGACGTTCGTGATCGACGGATCGTTGCTGCCCGAGTTCGGCAGGATGTACGGCGCGATGCCCTTGCCCGTGAAGTTCGCGCGACCGTCGTACTGGCCGATCTGCGTGCCCGGCACGAGCGTCAGGAAGAACGTGTACGGCGGGTTGTCGTCCGACGACGGCACGTTGCCGAGCGCGGCCGGGTTGCCGAACGTCTGGATCAGCGACGTCGGATCGGTACCGATGTACGAGCCCATCTGCTGCGCGGTCTGCAGGTTCAGGTTGAGCCGCACGTTCACGAAGCCGCCGTCCTGCGGGTTCGGCTTCTGCGCGAGCGGCGCGAGCGTGTTGTCCGCGTAGTTGCGGGCCTGGACCATGTACGCGTCGAGATCGGTCGGCGTCGGGTTGAGCGTCGTCTTCTTCCAGTAGAACGCATCGGCCGCGAGCGTCGGGAACGTGCCCGGCGCGGACAGCGCATTCGCGTAGTCGAGGATCGACGACTGCAGCGTGATCCCGTTCAGGTCGATGCCGTCCTCATGCAGCACCCACGACACGACCGCGCTGCGCGCGGTGCCGTACGACTCGCCGTACAGGAATTTCGGCGAATTCCAGCGCGAGTACTTGGTTAGGTAGCGCTGGATGAAGCGGTCGATCGAGCGGGCGTCCTGGTCGGTGCCCCAGAAGTCCTTGTTCTTCGCCGGGGCGATCGCCGCCGAGTAACCGGTGCCGACCGGGTTGATGAACACGAGGTCGGTGCGGTCGAGCAGGCTGTCCGGGTTGTCGAGCAGCTTGTACGGCGCGGGCGGCGTGAAGTTCGGGAACGACGACTGCAGGCGCTTCGGCCCGTACGAGCCGAGCAGCAGGTAGACCGACGACGAGCCGGGGCCGCCGTTGTAGAAGAACGTAACCGGGCGCGGCTTCGACGGGTCCGGATTGTCCTGCGTGTACGCGACGTAGAACATCTTCGCGTTCGGCGCCGACGTGATCGGGTCGATCGTCGTCAGGTGGCCCGTGGTGGCCGTGTACTTGATGCTCTTGCCGCCGATCGTGACGGTACGGTGCACGACGGCCGCCCCTTCCGTGGAATCCGTGACCGCGTCGTTCGGCCCGGTGCCGTACACGTCGTTGTCGACGTACGGCTGGTCGGCCGCTGCGGCCGTTGCGTTGGTGTTGGCCGACGTGCCGGTGCTGGCGCCGGCCGACGTCGCGGCGGCGGCGGCGGCCGAAGCGGCCGGGCTCGGCCCGTCGTCGCCGCCGCACCCCGTGACGAGCAGCGCTGCAGCCGCGGCGGCTGCGAGCGGCACGCTCAGTGTCGTTCCGAATAGCGCGAAACCGTCTTTCAAGGACTTCCGTGTCGTCATTATTGCCTCTCGAACAGAACGATAAATACCGCCGGTCGCAAAGGATCATTTGCGCCGGCGCTCCGCACCGGGAATGCATTCGTTATGCGACGCACTCCGAGTTTTTTACCGGATCGGCGAATACCGGCCGGCATGATTTACCCCACCCATATTTTTGCGGCCGCACAATGGAATCAATTCCATTGCGAACGACAATTCGATAATCCGCAGCAATACGAATTCATTCCGCGAATTTGCATACGCACAATATCGACGGCAAAAACATACCCCGCAAGGCCCACCCGACAAGGGCGCCTCGCTTCGAACAGACGAACAATCCCCCTCGGCGAGATGCCGATTAATCGCAATACGGCGACCAATCGCGACTCGAGCCGATTTAATAAAATCGAAAGGATCGATTAACTAAACGGAAAGGAATATCTCGTATCTGTAATTTATTAAATTAAGTGAAAATACCGGCGCATATTAGGGTTCTGATTTACTGCCGTAAAGTAACAATTTGTTACTGCGCTCGTCATTCGAATAAAAGGCGGCACGGGACCGATTCCACGCCACCAAAAGAAAAAGCCGGACGACTGTCCGGCTTCGTGAGGGCGACGCGGCGGGCGCCGTCAGAGCGGCACGTCGATCGCGCCGGCGCCGACCGTGATCGCATTCGCGCCCGGCGCGGCCGAGATCGGCGGCAGGTTCGGGCTCGTCAGCGCGGGCGCGGCGCCCGGCGTGCCGCCGCGCGGCACCGTGCGGATCACCTGCGACGGCGGCAGCGGCGCGCCGTTCTTCAGGTGCTTCCACATCAGGTTCAGCGCCTGCAGGTTGTAGTAATGAACCGGCACGAAGCGCGTGTCGAAGCCCGGCACCGGCAGGAACGCGTCGAAGTGCTGGCCGTTCGTCACCTCGTAGAACACGAGCTGGCTGCGCCCGCTTTCGCTGATGCCGTTCTGCGCGACGTACGCGCGCGATGCGTGGTTCACGGGCACGAGCGCGTCGCTGCGGCCCTGCACGATGATCGCCGGCTTGCCCTGCAGGTTCGCGTTCACGCGCACCGCGTCGACGTTCGCGGGCATCCCGAGCATCCCGTTCGTCCACAGCTGGCGCAGGCACAGCGCGCCCGCGAAGCTCGCATCGGGTGTCGCGAGCCGGTGATCGACGCCCGCGCCCGTGTTGAACACGAGGTCGATGCCGGCCGTCGGCGGCACGCCGTTGCCGACGCCGAATACGGCCGGCATCGGCGACGTGGCGGGCGCGGCGACGGCGCCCGTCGCCGGGTTCGTCGTCGCGAAGCTGAAGTTGCACAGGTTGTCGGTGACGCGCGAGCGCGTGTACGCGTTCGCATACGTGACCGCGATCGCCGGAATCGCCTGCGAATCCCACATCGGCGCCTGCAGCAGGTCGGAATCGGCGAGGTAGCCGGCCGCATGGAGCTGCGCGAGCGCGTCGGCGGCCTGGCTTTGCGTATCGGCACCCGACACAAGCCCGGCCGCGGCGAGCGTCGCGCAGCGCTGCGTGCGGATCGACTGCGTGGTCGCCAGCGGCAGCGCGCTCAGGTACGGCGCGCCGGCGAG
>NZ_JAAGPO010000365.1:0-4884 GCF_017104825.1 Burkholderia sp. Ac-20345
TCGCCGACCGCGCGGCAGCCGACGCGATCCTGCCGCGGCGCGTCGATGTCGGAGCGATCGCGATCCGCAATGTGTCTGCCTGAACGATGACGCGCGTGGCGGCGCTCAGCGTGGCCGCGCCATATCGCGGTCCGGCCCGTCGTCGCCAAAAGTAGAAGCGACGAGCGTGCGCATCGCGGCACACAGCAGCGCCGGCGCCGACTGGGTGGAGCTGCGGCCTCCGCCTGCAGCGGGACCGGCCCGGCGCAGACTCAGCGGCACCGACATCGACGTGCTGCAGCGTGTCGCCGACCGCGCGGCAGCCGACGCGATCCTGCCGCGGCGCGTCGATGTCGGAGCGATCGCGATCCGCAATGTGTCTGCCTGAACGATGACGCGCGTGGCGGCGCTCAGCGTGGCCGCGCCATATCGAGGTCCGGCACGTCGTCGCCAAAAGTAGAAGCGACGAGCGTGCGCATCGCGGCGACCAGCAGCGTCGGGCCCGACTGGTTGAACGTGCAGCGCTCGCCTGCAGCGGGCACGGCCCGGTACAGCACGGCCCGCCACGGGCCGCGCCCGCCGTCGCGCTCGAATGCGGCGAACGGCAAGTGCTCGACGATCGGGCCGCCGTCCGTCCACGATGTCGACGGCGCGAACGGAGCCGGCGCACCGCCTGCCGCGCGAATCGACGTGCACCCGGATGCATCGGCGCGCGGGGCGTCATGGCCAACGGCAACCGCGACCCAGTAATCCAGCGGCGCGCCTGTCAGATCCTGGACTTGCATGACTGTCTCCGTCACCGTCGTCGTCAAGTCGACATGCTAACCGTTGCACACGCGTCCGTTGCGGTCTCCGACGGTGCCACGGCACCGTGCCGGCGCGCCGGCCCTATTGCGGAAGCGTGACGCCCTGCTCCTTCCGCGCGGAGCGGCCGACCGTCGCGGCCCGGCCGCTGCGTCGCGCCTGCATCAATTCGTGTTACGAATCCCCGAATCCTGCCTACAATGGATCGGAACACCTGTCGTCCGGCCTGCAGCGGACGACAACCGGATCCATACGGTGCAGCACAGGCCGGATCTCTCGGGGGACGTATGTCCGTGCATGCCAGAAAGCCACTGGTCTCGCTCGTCGTGCCGTTCCACGACGAGGACGAAGCAATCGACGCATTCTTCGCAGCCACGCTGCCCATCCTCGAATCGATCGATACAGTCCGTTTCGAGATCATCTGCGTCAACGACGGCAGCCGCGACGATACGCTGGGCAGGCTGATCGACGTCGCGGCCGGCGACTCGCGCGTGCGCATCGTCGATCTCACCCGGCGCTTCGGCAAGGAAGCCGCACTCACCGCCGGCCTCGACGAAGCCACCGGCACCGCGGTGATCCTGATCGACGCCGACCTGCAGGACCCGCCCGCGCTGATCCCCGCGATGGTCGAACGCTGGCTCGCCGGCGCGGAGGTCGTCGCCGCGAAGCGCACCGACCGCATGTGCGATCCGCTGATGCAGCGCGTGGCCGCCGCGCTCTACTACCGCGTGCATAACCGCCTCTCCGAAGTCGAGATGCCCGAGAACGTCGGCGATTTCCGGCTGATGGACCGCCAGGTCGTCGACGCGCTGCGCGCGCTGCCCGAGCGGCGGCGCTTCATGAAAGGCCTGTTCGCGTGGGTCGGCTATCGCACCGAGATCATCGAATACACGCGTGCGCCACGCAGCGGCGGCCGCTCCAAATTCTCCGGATGGCGGCGCTGGAACTTCGCGCTCGAAGGCATCACGAGCTTCAGCACCGTGCCGCTGCGCGTGTGGACCTACATCGGCCTCGCGTTCGCCGCGCTGTCGTTCGTCTACGGCGCGTTCATCGTGATGCGCACGCTGCTGTTCGGCAACCCCGTGCACGGCTACGCATCGCTGATCTCCGTGATGCTGTTCGTCGGCGGCATCCAGCTGATCGGCATCGGCGTGATCGGCGAATACCTCGGCCGCATCTATCACGAGTCGAAGCAGCGCCCGGTCTATCTCGTGCGGCGGCGCTATCACGCGCAGCGGGACGCTGCCGCACATCCGGCGTCGAAGCTGCTGCAGTTTCCGCTCAAGCGCGCGCACGCGGCCCGCCGCCGCGCGACGCCGCCCGCGGCCGCCGGCCACGGTGCTGCGCGCAACGCGTCCGTCAAATAACCGCGCACACGACGCATGGATCTCATCCGGCAATCGATACGATCGGCGGACCAGCCCGTCCGCGCATGGCTGACACCCCGGCGCGTCGTTGCGTACAGCACGGCAGCGCTCGCGTGCTATGCGCTGTTCGTCGCGATCTGGGTCACCGTCGCCCGTCACGCGCCCGCCACCGCGCTGTCGCGCCCAGGCCCCGACTACGCGGTGTTCTGGTCGGCGTCGTACGTGATGCTGCACGGCTCGCCGTGGCAAGCGTACGATTTGCCGACCTTCTCGCGGCTGGCAGCCGAACTGTTCCCGCAGTTCCGCCGCGAAGACCTCATCGCGTGGCTGTACCCGCCCACCAACCTGCTGCTCGTGACGCCGCTGGCGCTGCTGCCCTATGCGGTCGGCTATCCGCTGTTCGTTGCGTTCGGCGTCGTCGTGTTCGGTTTCGCCGCGTCGCGCGTATCGGGCCTCGGCGCGCTCCCCGGTGCATCGCGCATCGGCGGGTTCGCACTGGTCGCCGCCCCGTGCGTGTTCGTCACCGGGCTGTTCGGGCAGAACGCGTTCCTGACCGCGTCGTGCGCGGCCCTGGCCGTCTGCTGGGCGGACCGTCGGCCGATGTGGGCCGGCCTCTGCATCGGCCTGCTGTCGGCCAAGCCGCAACTGGCACTGCTGTTCCCGTTCGTGCTGGTCGCCACGCGCGCATGGCGCACGATCGCATGGGCCGCGCTCGCCACCACCGCGTTCGCCGCGTTGAGCGTCCTGATCTGCGGCGTCGAATCGCTACACCTGTTCGTCGCCGGCACGGCGCTCGTGCGGTCGCTCCTCCTCGAGCAAGGCGTCGTGTTCTGGCTCGTGTCGCCGGCGCCGTTTGCCGCCTTCCGACTCGCGGGCCTGCCGCCCACCGTCGCATATGCCGCGCAAGCGTGCATCGCGGCGCTGGCGATCACCGTCGCCTGCCTCGTGTGGACGCGCTCGCGCGACGTCCGCCTGCGCGCGGCGGTGCTGGCGGTCGCGACGCTCGCGGCGAACCCGTACGTGTGGCACTACGAGCTCGCCTGGCTCGGCATCGCGATCGCGTGCATGCTGGCGATCGGCTGGCAGGACGGCTGGCTGCGCGGCGAGCAGGCCGCGATCGCGCTCATGTGGCTGCTGCCGGCCGTCGAATACCTGAACCCGTGGCTGCAATGGCCGCAGATCGGCCCGGCCGTGACGCTGTTCGCGCTGCTCGTGCTGCTGCGCCGCGCCGGCCCGGGCACTCAAAACGCCAGCCGCGGCGGCACGTATACGCCGTAGTACGGCCCGACGCCGGTCGCGACGCCCGTCATCTTCCAGCCGGCGACGAAGTGGCCCTGGACGTACTTGTATGTGCCGCCCAGCGACACGTCGATATGGAACGGCGCGAACGCGACGATCGGCACGGTGGTGCTGGTCGAGGTCTGCGTGACGACCGGCAGCACCACCGTCGTGCCGACCGGCACCGACGTATAGAGCGTCGCCTTTACGCCGGTCGCGAGATTGATGCTGTCGCCGATACTGAGCGTCGTCGGATTGCCGGTCACCATCAGGCCGCCCATCGTCGTCGTGTCGGTCGCGGTCGACTGGAACGACGTCCACTGCCCGCCCATGCACAGCAGGCCGTAGACCTGGCCGTTCGTGATCGAGAATTCAAACGGCTGGCCCGTCAGCGGATTGATCAGCGGCTGGTTGGTCGCCGCGTTCCAGTACAGGTTGTACACGCACTGGTCGATCGCGATCGGAAACAGCCCGCCTGCCCCGACCCCGCCCGGCGCCGCCAGCACCGCCACCGCGGTCGCACTATCGGATGCACCGGGGATCCCCAGCAGCCCGCCAAGCAGCAGCGGAATCGAGCCGCCGTTTACACCGGGTGCACGCGACACGGTGACCTGCACCGCCGGCACGTCGTACTGGCCGGGCGTGATGGTCGTCGGCTGCATGGATGCGGGGTTGCGCGTCACGTTCCAGTATCCGGTCGTCACCGTGCCGGTCGACAGCGCCGCACCGGCCGCCGAGTTCTGCGCGATCACACCGTTCGCCGCCGGCGCGGCCTGCGACCAGTTCACCGCGCCGCCGCTCGGCGACATCATCGCATCGGCCCCGGCGAGCGCCGCCGCATCGGCCGCGTTCTGCAACTGGTTGTTCACCGTGACCACCCACGCGATATCGATCGCCAGCGCGCCGAACGACAACAGCGGAATCAGGAACAGCAGGAAGAACAGCGCGACCGAACCGCGCTGCCGCACGGGGCCGTCGGGTTGCGTGGCGGTCACGTCATTCATAGAGCATCACCGACGTCGCCGAGACCGTCACCGGGCCGGTCAGCGCACTGAACGCGGACCCCAGCACGAGCCCCGAATACGTGTAGGTCACGGTCACCGTCAGTGCGGTGCCCGACGTCGTGCCGTTCGCCTGCGTCACGGTCACCGCCGGCGTCGTCGCGGTGCCGCCGGTGATCAGGCTGTTCTGCATCGCGTTCTGCGCAATGTTGGCGATCTGCGTCGTGGTCAGCATCGGCACGCGCAGCATGACGCCGGCGCGCGCCGCCTCGCGGCTCGCGTTCGTGATGACGGCCTTGTCGCACAGGATCAGGCTCGTGTCGATGATGCCGATCAGCACCATCAGCAGGAACGGCAGCATCAGCACGAACTCGAGGGACACGACGCCGCGCGCGCGGCGCGCGCCCGTCGCTCCGCGTGTCATTTTGCGGCCCCCGCGCCCGGCGGCACGACGC
>NZ_JAAGPO010000035.1:0-70346 GCF_017104825.1 Burkholderia sp. Ac-20345
TTATTCTATTTAGACGGCCCTCACCACGATACACACGATAGCTCACACTCTTTCCCTACGCTGCGCTATTCCGATCTCGCCTGCCGACCGCGGTGCGCAGCCGCCGCAACCGGCAGCGACGCCGGGCGATTTCGTCGCGCTGTACCGCGACGCGATCGAGCGGCTCGAGGCGCAGGTCGCGCGCGGCGACGGCCACCCGCCGATGCGCAAGCGCGAAGTCGACCTGATGTGCCGCTGCTTGTTGAGCTGCGCGACACTGGCCGACGCAATCCGCTGCGCGCGCGAATTCTGCGAGATGCTGACGCCGCGCGCCGGTGCGCTGTCGCTCGCCGTGCGCGACGGGCGCGCGTCGTTCCGGATGGATTCGCTGCGCCGCACGCGCAGTCCGGCCGCGTGCCTCGTCGACCTGACGGGGTTGTTCTGCTATCTGCAGCTGTTCGGCTGGCTGATCGGGCAGCCGCTGCGGCCGAGCGGCGTATGGCTCGGCCATCCGCGCCGCGACGACGCGATGCCGCTGCTCGGGTTGTTCAACGCGCCGGTCGAGGTCGGCCGCAAGACCTACGGCTTCGCATTCGATGCGACGCGGCTCGAATGCCGCGTGATCCGGCAGCCGGCCGAGCTCGACGCGTTTCTCGTCGATTTTCCGTTTCGTCTGATCGATGCGGCACCGGCCGTCGTGTCGTGGGCGCAGCAAGTGCGCGGTTTTCTCGATGCGGCGCTCGCGCACGAGCAGGCGTTGCCGGCGCTCGCAGATCTGGCCGCGTGGCTGGGCGTGAGCGAGGCGACATTGCGGCGGCGGCTGGTGGCCGAAGGAAGCGGTTATCACGTGCTGCGGGAACAGTGTCTCGCCGAGGCCGCGCAACGCTGGCTGCGCGAGTCGGACTGGCCGGTCGCGCGGATTGCCGCGCATCTCGGGTTCGGCGGCGAGGAGGCGTTTCGCCGCGCGTTCGTCAGGTGGACGGGTGTCGCGCCGAGCCGGTTCAGGCGCGATCGCATGGCCGCGAACCACCCCGTTTCATCAGACATGAAACGCGACATCGACGCATGAAAGAAAGGATTTCGAAAGTTTTTGCTCGCCGATGACGTTTTTTCGCATCCGCGCGCAGCCGGACAATTGACGCGCCGGAGCGCACGCCATTACCCTTGCGCGCTGATGGTTCCCGGAGACGGGATCAAAAGGGAACGCAGGAGAGGCCACGCCTCGAATCTGCGGCTGCCCCCGCAACTGTGAGCGGCGAATCCGTGCCACTGCATGCCACTGGGAAACCGGGAAGGCCGGCGCGAATCACGACCCGCGAGCCAGGAGACCTGCCATCGACCCGAGGTCCAAGCAGCCGCACCGGGCGGGGTGTCCCGGAGCGCCAAGCACCGCCGTTGGCGGTCGCCCGTTGCATGGACGGCCCGACCTCAGGATCCGCCCGATGTCCACTGTTACCGCATCCGCTTCCGCACCGGGAGCGTCGCGCCGGCATGCCGCCGGCATGCACGGCCCGCCCGCTCGCGCGCGCCGTTCCCTACCGATCGCGTCCGCCGGCATGTGCCGCGCCGACGCTGGCGACAACGGCCCGCTCGGCCCGGTCGCCCGATAACCCGATCACCGATAACAAGACCGGCGCTGCCCGCCGCCCGCTCACGATCGCCGCATGCGCAGCCCGACGACAACGATAGCCTCATGAAGATTCGACACCTCCTAGCCACGTCCGCCGCGACCGCGCTCCTCTCGCCCCTCGCCCACGCCGCCGGCGACACCGCGGTTTCGCAACCGGCCCCGGCCGCCGAAGGCGCCGACCTGCCGACGATCAACGTGACCGACACGCGTCGGCTGCCCGAGTCGTTCGACCAGCGCTATGCGACGACCCAGGTGCTCACGCGCACCGATCTCGACCGGCTGTCGCCGAGCGACCCGAGCATCACGCAGGCGCTCGCGACGCTGCCCGGCGTGACCGTCTCGCAGAACGGCGGACCCGGTTCGTCGGCGTCGGTCAGCATCCGCGGCTCGTCGGCCAGCCAGGTCGCCGTGTTCATCGACGGCATCCGGATCGGCTCGCCGACCACCGGCATCGCGCCATGGGCCGACCTGCCGACCGAAGCGTTCGAACGGGTGGAAGTGATTTCGGGGCCGGCCGCCGCGTCGTTCGGCGCCAATGCGATGGGCGGCGTCGTGCAGCTCTTCACGCGCCGCGCGGCCAACCAGCCGAACCAGACCACCGTGTCGTTCGGCGGCGGATCGAACAAGACGTTCGACACGCAGCTCCGCACGTCGGGCACGGTGCCGTCGACCGGGCCGCTCGCCGCACTCGGCGGGCTCACCTACTCGCTCGGCCTGCACTCGTACAACACGGCCGGTATCGACTCGACACGCCCCGTGTTGCCGTACCACGAGGATGGCCGCAACCCGTACCATGCGCAGGATCTCGATGCGCGCCTCGGCTACGCGCGCGACAACTGGTCGATCTCGACGTTCGCGCTGTATCACCGGTCCGATCTGTCCTACGACAACAGCGGCTATGCGAACCGTCAGCTCGATCATCAGCTGACGACCGGTATCGCGTTCCACCTCGACATCACGCCCGATACGCAGTTCGACCAGTCGTTCGGTTATTCGAACGATCGCCAGTTCCTCTATGCGAGCAATCGGGCCATCCCGATCGACCAGATCAACTCGCAGCGCATCAGCACGTCGACGTCGCTGACGCATCAGGAACGCGGGTTCCATCTGTTCGGGCTGCCGCTATCGGGTGAGACCAAGCTTGCGTACGACTTCACGCGCGAGCAGGCGTTCCTGCCGATCGACAATCCGGGCGGCGTGCCGACGCGCAACGATTCCGCGTTCTCGCTGCATCAGTCGGCGACGCTCGGCAGCGTGACGATGTTCCTCGCGGGGCGTCATGAAATCATCGCCGGGCAGTCGGTGAATACGGGCAACGCGGCGCTGGCGTGGGCGATCACGCCTGTTTATACGGCACGCGTGTCGTACGGCAATGCGTTCAAGCTGCCGTCGTTCAACGACCTGTACTACCCCGGCTACGGGAATCCGAATCTCAGCCCGGAACGCAGCACGTCGGTCGAGGCTGCGGTCGATGCGAACACGTCGTACGGCACGTTCACGGCCGCGATCTACGACACGCGGGTCACCAACCTGATCGCGTACAACCCGGCGACGTTCTCGCCGATAAACATCGGCCGCGCGCATATTCGCGGCATCGACCTGTCGTACAAGGGGACGATCGGCCGCTCGACGCCGGTGAGCCTCGCGATCGGAATCCTGAATCCGCAGGACGAGACCAACGACTCGTGGCTCAACCGCCGGCCGCGCCAGACGGTCAGCCTCAACATCGATCACACGTGGGATGAGCTGCACCTGCATGCGTTGAGCACGGGGGCGTCGCTGCTTTATGGCGGCACGACGTTCGACGATCCGGCGAACTCGACCTATCTGCCTTCGTATCTGACGGTGGGCCTGCGCGCGTCGTACCGGATCAATTCGCACCTGACGGTGTCGGCAACGGTGTCGAATCTGTTCGATCGGCAGTACATGACCGCGTATGGGTACAACACGCTCGGGCGAACGGCGTTCGGGAAGGTGAGTTATACGTTCTGATTTGGGATGGGGAGGCCTTGGCGCAGGGTGTGGTCAGGCCTCCCTTTGGAAAAGGGCGCCACTGGATTGTTGAAACGGGTGATTCCGACCCTAACCAGGCAAAGTGCGAGTGGCTACCGAAGGGCCGGTCTTTGGTTCCGCCACGGACGTTGATGTCAGTATCGACGCTGTTAGACTGCGGACGCCTTCCCCGCACATCTAGTCAACCATTCAGGACCGTGACATGACCGAATGCGCGCTAACCTTTACCAGTCAGATCGAATGGGAAAGCTGGTTAGGGCAAAACGGCACCACTTCGACCGGAGCATGGCTGCGTCTGGCGAAAAAAAGCACCGGCCAGCGCACCGTCACCTACGAACAGGCGCTGGAAAGCGCCCTCTGCTATGGCTGGATCGATGGTCAAAAGCGGGCTGAGAACGAGCAATACTGGTTACAGCGCTTCACCCCGCGCTCCGCAAAAAGCATCTGGTCCCAACTCAACAAAGACAGGGCTGAAGCACTGATTGCCTCAGGCAGAATGCGCCCGCCCGGCATGGGCGAAGTCGAGAAAGCCAGGAAGGACGGCCGCTGGCAGGCCGCTTATACGTCGGCAAGCAATTCGACCGTGCCGGACGACCTGCAGGCCGCTTTGGACGCCAATCCGGGCGCTAGGAAGTTTTTCGCAACGCTGAACAGCCGTAACCGCTATGCCATTCTGTTTCGGGTACAGAATGCCAAAAAGCCGGAAACACGGGCGCGTAAAATCGGGGAATTCATCGACATGCTGAACCGTGGCGAAACCATCCATCCCTAGATTTTTCGCTGACGGAGAGGTTGCCAAACTGGGCATATAACCCGTCATGGCCGCTTCGGGTCGGCAGCCGGTAACGCAACGCGCGCTCTCGAGCGCAGCGACTGAGGGTGAACCATGGATCAAGGCGGAGACTTCATCGTACGCACCATGTCGGCCGACGAGGTCGCCATGTCGGTCGAATGGGCGGCTGCGGAAGGCTGGAATCCCGGCCTGCACGATCCATCCTGTTTCAGGGAAGCAGACCCGGCCGGGTTCTTCGTCGGCGTCTGGCGCGGCGAACCGGTCGCGTGCCTCTCCGCTGTCGCCTACGACGAACGCTTCGGCTTCATCGGCCTCTACATCGTCAAACCCGGGTTTCGCGGCCAAGGCTTCGGCATGCGAATCTGGCAACACGGCATGCGTTACCTCGGCGACCGCAACATCGGGCTCGATGGTGTCCTGGCCCAGCAGGCGAACTACAGGAAGTCCGGGTTCGCGCTCGCGTACCGCAACATCCGCTATCAGGGGCGCGTGGACGGCATCGGATGCGCGCACGCGGCGGCAGCGGCCGACGTGCCGTTCGAGCAGTTGCTTGCCTACGATCGCGAGTGCTTTCCGTCGGCACGCGAGCGTTTCGTGTCCACCTGGATCGCGCAACCGGATGCCGTTGCGCTCGCAACGGTCGACGGCGGCCGTGTCGCCGGATACGGTGTCGTGCGCCGCTGCAAGGCGGGCTGCAAGATCGGCCCGCTGTTCGCCGACGACGCAGGCGTTGCCACCGGGCTGTTTCGCGCGCTCGCGGCACGCATGCCCGGCGAGGTCGTCGTGCTCGACGTGCCGGAAACGAACCCCGCGGCCGTCGCGCTGGCGGAGCGCCACGGCATGACGAGCGTGTTCGAAACCGCACGGATGTACACGAAAGAAGCGCCGGCGATTGCGATCGACCGCGTGTTCGGGGTGACGTCGTTTGAACTCGGGTGATCGTCACGGGCATCGCGGATGCTGGGATGGCGGCGGAGCGCGCTTCGATCTGGATCACGGGACTGCTTTCGCCGTTGTCCGGCACACGGATGAATGGCGGCTCGTGGCCAACCGCCGCCCGACGAGACAGGAAGTGTTGGCCCCGAGCCAAGGTTCGCCGTGCGCTGGAGCCGCCGTTTCGGCCATACGTCGGCGTTGCCACTCAACCTCATTTGCTCCCGGTAGGCGAGCCCCTTGGATTACCGCCTTCCAGCCGTTGCCGACTCTGGTCGCTCCTCGCACTTTCGCCGTTGAATCCGGTTTTTTGTGAAACCGCCCCCGGTTACAGCGTTTACCCGGACATCAACAGCTGCTTTACGTTAGCCCGATTCCGCCCGTGCCAATAACGAAATAGCGCACCGCCCAAATCGATCACCTACTCTTTCAGACCAAAAATATCAACTCGCAGGTATTTGAGGACGTGATAATACCAATTTATGGCACTATTGCTTTCCCACTTTTTGATTTTGTCCCATGTCGCTTGATCCGCGATATTCCAGCACTCGACCCTTTCCAGCTCATTATCCACCGGCCATGGAGAAATATTATTTTTCCGAACAAACTCAATAACCTGATCGTATTTCGTGTATTTCTTGCTCTTTATTTCCGCAATAATTCTTTTTGAATTTGGAAGCGATTTTTGAGATATTTCGTCAACCACCTTCCGCACATCCCCAAGATCCGCACGGAAATACACTCCCGAGTAGGCTCCGCCTTCAAATGATTTGACTATATCCTTGTAAAATCCCGTACTCTGCGGCAAGTCCACTCCAGTCTCTTCCCGAAATTCACGCCGGGCACATGCCCTGGGATTGTTTTCTTTATCTCCTCCTCCGGGCAACGCATTCAATCCCGGGCCTTTTGAAGGAGGAAGTTTATATCCATTATAATAAACGGATCCCGCACCTCCACTTAAAAAATAGTACGATTCCATAACCTTCGTCGCCACGAGAAATTTACGATCGTTATCGTATAGAACTGCGTAAGCAGACGGCGTCGACACCGCGAGAGACGGCTCACCCTCTTCGCGCACAGCTTGCTGGTCAGAAGACATGATGATTTCCCATATTTAAGTTAAATAATATGCCATCCAGCCCACCACTATCCTGATGGGCAATTACGCCATCTTTGACGCGCAAATAATTTAAACGATCAACAACTTTATTTCTCCGACAGGAATAAGCTTGAGCACAACGCACGAAAGTCTGCACACGTCATGAATATCTGATCTCGCCCGCATCGTCCATTACACTCAATTACACATTGGCAACGCAATCATATTGAGCAATTAGGACGTAAATGAATTGGCTAACAAAACTGCATATCATTCAACTAATGCGATCGTCTCCATAACATGCAGTCTGGCGACCAGGGGAGGCGAACGTGTCGTTCACTGCGGCGGCGATCCTGATCTCCCTGCTGGCCAGATGGCACGCCAGCCCGATCACGTCGAACGGCGCCGCCGCACACATGCGGACGAGATTCCGCGCCGTGTGATCGTGCTCGACCGCAGCGTACTGGCTAGCGATCGCGCAATCGGCGGCCGCGACCTTGCCGGCCGGTACCGTGCCGTTTATCGATGCACTGGGGGCAGACTTGTCGCCGGATATTGCGGCATCGGCGCGTTTGTTTTCTGACCGGAAGAAATGGCATCTGCGATGAGCACGTAGGAACGCGATGCGCTGGCGCGACTCGCCGACGATCTGCTGTCGGTTCAGCGTTCGATCGACGCGTTGCCGTCCGATCTCGTCGTCAGCACACGAATGAACCAGTATTTCCGGAAAGCGGTCGTGCTCGAGTTGCTCGCGCATATCCGGACGACGATCGACGCCATCCGGTTGCAACGCGATACGCGCGACGCATCGGCCTAGATGACACCGCGCACACCCGCGACCACCTGGATCACGCCGAGTACCGCGATGACCGCGGCCGACACGCGCGACAGCCCGTGCATGAACGCGAACGACATCTTCGTGCGCAGCGCGGCGGTCGTACCGCTCAGGCACAGCCACCATGTCGCGGAGCCGATGAACACACCGGCGACCATCAACGCCACGGCCGGCCACATCGCTCCTTGCCGCGCCCCCGACAGCGGGCCGAGCGCTGCGAAGATCCCGACGAACGACAGGATCGTCATCGGGTTCGACAGCGTCAGGCCGAACGTCGTCACGAAATCGCGCAGGACGGTCGTGCGCGGCAGGTCGCGCTGCGCCGTCGACGCGGCCGGCGCCTGGCGCGCGATGGTCCACGCCAGCCACACGAGAAACGCGCCGCCACCGATTTTCAGGCCGACGGTCAGCATCGGGAATGCCGTGACGATACCCGCGATGCCGAGCGCACCGAGCAGGCCGTAGATCGCATCGGCGCATGCGGCGCCGACGCCCGTCGCGAATCCCGCCTGAAAACCGCGGCTCAGGCTGCGCTGGATGCACAGCATGCCGATCGGCCCGACCGGCACCGCGATCGACAGCCCCATCACGACGGATTTGATGAACAGCATCGCCTGCTCCTTGCGAGATGCAACGGGTGGAACAGGCATCGTAGGGAAAGTCCCGTCATCGCTGAATGCGGTTTTTAAGGAAAAATGGCTACTCCACCTTAAAAAATCCCGCCTCGATGGACGATCTGGACTGGAAGGTACTGTCGCTGTTGCAGGCCAACGGCCGCATCAGCTACACGGAACTGGCGCGCCAGGTGCACCTGTCGGTGCCGGCGGTGACGGAGCGCGTGAAGCGCCTGGAGTCGACCGGCGTCGTCGAGGGCTACACGGCCCGGATCAATCCTGCCGCGGCCGGCTATCCGGTCAGCGCGCTGATCGGCATCACGGTGTCGCAACCGGCGAAAGCGAAATTCCTCCGGTTGCTGGAGACCATTCCCGAAGTCGTCGAATGCCATCACGTGACGGGCGCGGACTCGTACATGCTGCGGCTCGCCGCGATCAGCATGACCCATCTCGAACAACTGATCGAACGCATCAACCTGTACGGCGAAACACGCACGTCGATCGTGATGTCGACGCCGCTGCCCGCACGCGGATTGGCGCGGCCGCCATCGCAGCGCGACGTCATCCGCGATTGACGCATCGAGAGGCCCCGTCCGATCCGCTTCCCGCAGGGGATCATCCAGCGATTCTGGTCAGCGGCAACCGGAGGCCGCGGTTCGCTTGGCCGGTTACCGCCGTGACGATCGGAATCGATCGACTACTTGCCGGCCAAGCCGCCAAGCAGGCCGCCCACCAGCCCCGTAACAGGCGCGAGCGGATTGGAGAGCCCACCCAACGGTGAACCACCGCCCGTGCCGGTCGCGGAACCGTTGTGGACGGTCGCCGGAATGCCGCCGACCACGCTCGTCACCAGGCCGGCGACCGGCACCGCACCGTTCGCGCCGCCCGGGTTCACGAGGCCGCCCGCATTGGTCACGGTGTTGCCGACCGCGCGCACGAGTTCACCGACGCCGCTGACCAGCGGCTGGGGCGACGTGGACGTCACCTTCCATCCCGCCGACGTGATCGCGCCGCCGATCTGCCCGAGCAGGCCCGCGACGGGCTGACCGAGGCCGGTCGCCGTGCCGACCTGCTGCGTGACCTGGCCGACGGTCGTCACGATCGGTGTAATCGCCGTGCTGATCGCCTGAGTTGCCTGCTGGACCGGGCCCGACGAAAGGGCCGAGCCGAGCATCGTGCCGCCCGTCTTGATGCCGCCGGCCACGGTGTCGAGCAGGCCACCGACCGGTGTCGTGAGCGGCGCCAACGGCGACAGCGGGCCGGCGCCGAGCGCCTTTACGGTATCGCTGAGGCCGGTGACCGGATTGCTGACCGAGCCGACGATGGAGCCCAGCCCGGCGACCGTCGTGCCGACGGGGTTCGCCGTGAAGCCGGTTTGGCCGATGCCGTTGCTCACGGCGTTCGTCGTGTCGCGGATGATCGTGCCCGCGCCCGTGACCGTGTTGCCGAGACCGGTGGTCACGCCCTTGCCCACTGGCGGGCTCACGCCGCTGATCGTGACGCCGGCGTCCATGACGACCGCGCCGACGGAGCTGATGATGCCGTTCGTGCCAGGGGTGCCGCTGGTTCCGCTCGTACCGCCGGTTCCGTTTGTGCCGCTGGTTCCGCTGGTTCCGCTCGTGCCGCTGGTTCCACTCGTGCCACTGGTTCCACTCGTGCCACTGGTTCCGCTCGTGCCGCTGGTTCCGCTTGTGCCACTGGTTCCACTCGTGCCACTGGTTCCGCTCGTGCCGCTGGTTCCGCTCGTGCCGCTGGTTCCGCTTGTGCCACTGGTTCCACTCGTGCCGCTGGTTCCACTCGTGCCGCTGGTTCCACTCGTGCCGCTGGTTCCACTCGTGCCGCTGGTTCCGCTGGTTCCGCTGGTTCCGCTCGTGCCGCTGGTTCCGCTCGTGCCGCTGGTCCCACTCGTGCCACTGGTTCCGCTCGTGCCACTAGTCCCACCCGTGCCACTCGTACTCGTTCCGATGTTGTTACCACTCGGCTTTGGCGCCGTAACATCGCTGCCGCCACACGCGGCCAGTGCGCAAGCCGCGGCAATGGCAGCGAGCACAACGTTCGCCTTGATGAAATGATTTTGCATGGAAGCCCCCGTTCGCTTTTCAGCTCGATCATCCCGACAAGCATCTATCGTGCCATTGCGATCGGCATCCCCGACGGCTTCACACCCATGCCGGACTGCCGCGCCCCAACGGCCGTCCGGGGCGCGACGCACTGCATCCGCACCCGACCTCGCAGCGCCGATCAAGCCTTGCGCCCCGGGTAACGCGTGCGTAACGCGAGCCCTGCGTTACGTAGCATCGCGTGGCAAAAGACGCAGTCCTGCCCCTGTCGCCATCTTTCAGGCACACGTAACGATGCTGCCACCAGCACCAGCCCCCATAATTCACACTCGCCGCACCACTGCCGCCCCGATTCCCGGACAGGACAGGAAAGACAATGAACACCCCGCGTGAAGTGCTGAAAGCCGCCGACATCGCGGCGATGGAACCGGAACATTCCGTTCATCCGTTGAACGAGAATGCCGTCCGCCTGAAGCGATCGCTTGGCGACGCAACCGGGCTGACGCAACTCGGCTTCCATCTGATGACCTTGATGCCCGGGCACGAATCCACCGAATACCACCGGCATCTCTACGCGGAAGAATGCGTCTACGTCCTTTCGGGAACCGGCGAAGCAATCGTCGACGGCCAAACCTGTGCGATCGGCCCGGGCGACTTCATGGGATTTCCGCGCGGCGGCGCCGCGCACACGATGCTGAATACCGGCGATCTGCCGCTGGTCTATCTCGTGGCGGGCGACCGGCCGGAACACGACGTGTGCGACTATCCGAAACTCGGCAAGCGGCTGTACAAGGCGGGCGCCGACAAGGTTTTCGTGGATCTCGGCACCGCCCCTGAGTGATACACCGGCATCGCTCGACGCAAGACCGGCCGCAGCCGGCCGTCACCCGTACACAGCGATTCCGCACGTCCGCGCCGGCTTGCCCACTACGGCGGTCACACGATCAACGTCACCCCGGCCCATGCAATCAGCACGACGCCCAGCGCACGCCCGATACGTTCGCCGCCGGGCAGGATCTTTTCCGCGAACACGAAGAACGACAGCGCGGCGATCCACACGACATTCATCACGCCGCCGACGAACAGCAGCGCCATCAGCAACCAGCAGCAGCCCACGCAATATATGCCGTGCCGCACGCCAAGCAGAAAACTGCCCGCGACGCCCGGACGCCAGTGCGCGACCAGGAACCCGGCCGGCGCCCGGCATTGCCGAAGGCACGCGCGTTTCAGCGACGAGAATTGATAGAGCCCGGCGAGCGCCAGCACGATCGCGGAGAGGACGGCGCTCTTCGACCACAGCATCATCGCGGAGATCAGCCCGGCCGGTTGCAGCATCGCCTGAAGCAGCGCCGCGCCGATCGAGAAGGCGAGCCACGCGGCCAGGTAGCCGGCCAGCAGCGACACCGACGTGAACGCCGAACCCGCCCCGTCCACGCCGTGCTGCCGCAGCACCCGCCGGTACAGCATCACGAGCGGCGCAGCACTGGGCGTCATCATCGCGATCATCATCACCCACCACATCGCGATCACGGCCGGCAGCGACGGATCCATGCCGCCCATCGCGTCCTTCAGGCGATGCGGAAAGAGCGCGACGGTGGTCATCTCCAGCGCCGACATGCCGGTTCCCGCCCCCGTCCAAAGATAGAACCAGCACAGGCCGACGAGCGCCGCCATGCCGAGCAGCGTGATGACGCGCTCGCGCCCGAGCCAGTGGTCGACGGGAGTCATGCGGCGACGCGATGCCGGACCACCCCGTGGTTGTTCAGGTGCAGTCGCGCGAACTGCGCATAGGTGCCGTCGAGCGTCAGCGGAATGTGGCCTTGCGAGCGCGATGTACCGGAGCCGATCTCGGCCAGCTCGTATTCGAAACCGTGCGGCAGGTCGATCCGTGCGCGATGCTCGGCACGCGTCACCGGATTGAGGATGGGATCGCCCGCGAGATCGAACACGCCGTCGACGTGAATCCGGCCACGCCGCGCATCGACATCGACGTCGAAATCGATCTTCGCGAAGATCGGATCGAACGCCTGCTCGAGCGTCGCAGCGTAGACCGAGAACATCGTCGCAAACGGATCGGTATCCTGACCAGTCATGATCTTCAGCACTGCCTCGCGCTGCGCCGGGCTGGCGCGCTCGTCGACGATCGGCTGGCACCGGCCCCGGCCCTCGTGGACCGCCCCGGGCCACTCGAACACGACCGCAATCCTGACGCCGTCGAGCACCACGTCGCCGTAGTGGCCGCTGTCGATCGAAATCGCCCCCATCGCCGCGCAATTGCCGTTGGTCGGCAGCGCATTGAACTGGCACGGGCAACCGTATGAGCAATTGCAATTCATCAATTCGGTGCCCTGAATCTCCCATGGCGTCATGGTTTCACCTCGCGCTCGGTTACACATGAATGTTTCGAATCTAGTGCACGGCACCGGGGAAATCAAAGCCGTCATGGCGGCCCAAATCGACGCATGAAAACCGTCCGTCGAGCGCTCGTGGAAGACGTTTCGACACGCTCGTGCAAGACCACGCCGGCGGACGTCGGCTCATGCTAATCCTGCACGGATCTCACACGACCAGCGACGCGACGATCGCACACCACAACGCACTTGCGCCGCACAGAAACACGCGCCGCGCGACGAACATCCGCGACTCGTCGTCGGGTGTCTTCATCGGCGATGTGGCGAGAAACGGCACGCTGACGAGGCACGCGAATCCGGCCAGCGCCGGCAGGATCACGATGTAGTCGCCGAACCGCCAAGGCAGCGGCTCGTGCCAGCCCCAGTAGCCGAGAAACAGCATGCCCATCGAAAACATCGTCGCGGCGGCCGAACTGAGCGCGACCACCGATCCCGTCGGAAATTGCATGGGAGCCTCCCCTCGCGCGGCGTGCGCGACGCCGGATCATTATCCCGGCACGGAAGGAAAAAGCACAACGACAGCCGATGGCGGAGGATGGAGGGCGAGGCGCGTACCGGCGTCTGCGCCGACCGGCGCGTCGACAGACCGGACGCGATCCTGTTGGCCGGTTGCCCCGCGACGCGGGGATCCGGGTGCGGCACTGACGATTGCGGCGATGCCGCACGGATGATCGTTGTCACGGATTGACAGCGACCGGTTTTACGTGAGAGAAGCGCCAGCGTTCAACCCGGCTTCTTCGCGGCCTGCACGACGGAAATCCAGCCCACCACGGCCGCGGCGACCCAGCAGCAGGCGATCATCAGGTCGAGATCCATCCAGCCTTCGAAATTCGTGCTGTTCTCGAAACTGCAGCGCTGATGGCCCCTGACCCACACGCAGCCACTGATGAACTGCTGGATGTGCATATAAACGCTGTAGACGGCAAAAGCCGACGCAATGACTGTGAGCCGCAAAAGGACGTTCTTTTTCATGTGACGCGGATGCCGGTGGAAAAGCCTGTGCCGATCTTACGGCAACGGCAACCCGCCCGGCAATCCGTCGCATCCTGGCTCGCCCGGATGCCCGCTGCTCAACCGTCGATCCGCCTGATCGTCCTGAGGCAATCCGCCGCCAACTGCTGATAGATCCGCGTGCCGTTCGCCTTCGCTTCGATCTCCGCGTCGCTCAGCCGCCGCACGACGCGCCCCGGCATGCCCGCGAGCAGCACGCCGCGCGGCACATCGTAGCCGGCCTTCACGAACGCGCACGCGGCGACGATCGTCGTGGCGCCGATCGTTGCGCCATCCATCACGACCGCATTCATCCCGATCATCGTGTCGGGTTCGAGCGTCGCGCCATGCACGATCGCGCCGTGGCCGATGTGGCTGTTGACGCCGAGCCGGCACGTCTCGCCGATCCCGACATGCAGCACGCAGCCGTCCTGCACGTTGCTGCCGTCTTCGACGACGATCGCGCCGAAGTCACCGCGCAGGCTCGCATGCGGACCGATGTAGCAGCGCGCGCCGATCGTCACGTCGCCGATCACGACCGCGCTCGGATCGACATACGCGGACGGATCGACGCGCGGCCGCATCCCGTTGAACTCGAACAGCGGCATCGGTCAGAGCGCCGCGGCCGCTTCCGGCACGAGCGTGAACAGATCGCCGACGAGGCCGTAATCGGCCACGCTGAAGATCGGCGCCTCCGGATCCTTGTTGATCGCGACGATCACCTTCGAATCCTTCATGCCGGCCAGATGCTGGATCGCGCCCGAGATGCCGACCGCGATGTACAGCTGCGGCGCAACGATCTTGCCGGTCTGGCCAACCTGGTAGTCGTTCGGTACGTAGCCTGCGTCGACTGCGGCACGCGAAGCGCCGAGCGCCGCTTGAAGCTTGTCGGCCAGCGGTTCCAGTACCTTCGTGTAGTTCTCGCCGCTGCCGAGGCCACGACCGCCCGACACGACGATGCTTGCGCTCGTGAGTTCCGGACGGTCCAGCTTCGTCACTTCACGGCTTACGAACCGCGACTTGCCGGCATCTGCCGCCGCTTCGATCTTCTCGATCGCTGCGCTGCCGCCTTCCGCTTCAACCGCGTCGAACCCGGTCGCACGTACCGTGATCACCTTGACCGGATCGCCCGACTGCACCGTCGCGATCGCGTTGCCCGCATAGATCGGGCGCTCGAACGTATCGGCCGACACCACCGCCGTGATCTCGGAGATCTGTGCGACATCCAGCTTCGCGGCAATGCGCGGCGCGATGTTCTTGCCGTAGGCCGTGGCCGGCACAACGATGTGCGAGTAGCCGTTCGCGACGCTCATCACCGTCGCTTCGACGTTCTCGGCCAGACCGTCGGCCAGCTGCGGCGCATCGGCCAGCAGCACCTTCGACACACCGGCGATCTTCGCCGCTGCGTCGGCCGCCGCCTGCGCGTCGTGTCCCGCGACCAGCACATGAACGTCGCCGCCGCCCGCAGCATTAAGCGCCTGTGCGGCAGCGACGGCATTCAGCGTCACGGCCTTGATCGACGCGTTGCCGTGTTCCGCAATCACCAGAATCGTCATTTCCTTGCGTTCCCTGTTACAGCACCTTGGCTTCGGTCTTCAGCTTCGCGACCAGCGTCTGCACGTCCGGCACCTTCACGCCGGCCGCGCGCTTCGGCGGCTCGTTCACCTTGAGCACCTTCAGACGCGGCGTCACATCCACGCCGAGCTCGTCGGGCTTCACGACGTCCAGCGGCTTCTTCTTGGCCTTCATGATGTTCGGCAGCGTCACGTAACGCGGCTCGTTCAGGCGCAGGTCGGTGGTGATGACTGCGGGCAGTTGAAGCGACAGCGTTTCCGCGCCGCCGTCGACTTCGCGTTCGACCGTCGCACGGCCGTCGGCCACCACCACCTTCGATGCGAACGTCGCTTGCGGCAAACCCGCCAGCGCGGCCAGCATCTGGCCCGTCTGGTTCGAATCGTCGTCGATCGCCTGCTTGCCGAGGATCACCAGTTGCGGCTGCTCCCTGTCGACCAGCGCCTTCAGCGCCTTCGCGACACCGAGCGGCTCGACGCCTTCATTCGATTCGACGAGGATCGCGCGATCCGCGCCGATCGCGAGCGCCGTGCGCAGCGTTTCCTGCGCCTGCGCGACGCCGACCGACACGGCAATCACTTCGATCACGACCCCGGCCTCCTTCAACCGCACGGCCTCTTCCACCGCGATCTCGTCGAACGGGTTCATCGACATCTTCACGTTCGCGATGTCGACGCCCGTCCGATCGGATTTCACGCCGACCTTCACGTTCGCGTCGACCACGCGCTTTACTGCCACGAGCGCTTTCAACTGCCTGTCTCCTGTTCCGTTGGGTGCGCCGCGTCGCGTCAGCGCGCGGTAAATCCGCCGTCGATCACGAGCTCCGCACCCGTCACGTAGCGGCCTGCCGGCGACACGAGATACAGGATGCCGGCCGCGATGTCGCGCGGGCTGCCGATCTTCGCCATCGGCACGGTGGTCTGCATGTACTCGAAGGCCCGATCGGGGTCCTGCCCCATCTGGCGGAATGCTTCCTCGAGCATCGGCGTGCGGATATAGCCGGGATGCACCGAGTTCGCACGGATGTTCTTCGCCGCGTACAGCATCGCGTCGACCTTCGCCATCATCCGTACCGCGGCCTTCGATGCGTGATACGCGGGCACGTCGGGCCCGCCGACGATCCCGTACATCGACGACAGGTTCACGATCGAGCCGCCGCCGGCCGCGTCGATATGCGGAATCGCGGCACGCGTGCACAGGAACACGCCGTTGACGTTCACGTCCTGCACGCGCTGCCATTGCGCGAGCGTGAGCTCGTGCGTCGGCACGTTGTGGCCTTCGATGCCCGCGTTGTTCACGAGCACGTCGAGGCGCCCGAAGCGCGCGACGATCTCGCCGAACACGCGCGCCACATCGGCCTCGTGCGTCACGTCGAGCGACCAGAACGCGGCCTGGCCGCCCTGCGCGCGGATTTCCTCGACCAGCGCTTCCGCCGGTTGCGACAGCACGTCGAGAATCGCGACGCTCGCGCCGGCGGCAGCCAGCGTGCGCGCGGTCTCCGCGCCGATGCCGCGTGCACCGCCGGTGATCGCGGCCACCTTGCCGCGCAGGTCGAACAGGTCTTCGATGAGTTTCATGTCGTCTCCATGGTTTTGTTCAGACGGGCCCGCCCGCATCGGGGCCAGCCCTCAAGGGCATCCAGCGTTATCGCGTATTCCGCGTCGCAAGAAAATCGAGGCATTCCCGATTGAAATAGTCGGCGTGTTCCACCATCACCCAGTGGCCGCACCGGTTCATCAGCACGAAGCGCGCATCGCGGCAGCGTTCGAGGAACTTCAGCGCGCCGCCGACCGGATTGAAGCGGTCGTCCGTGCCCCAGAAACCGAGCACCGGGGTACGCAGGTCGCCGAGCGCGCCGGTCAGGTTCGGCACGCTCATCGTCGACAGCACTTCGGTCGGCTGTTCGACGCACACCTTCATCCGCTCCGCGACCAGCGCGTCGGTGACGATCGCCGGATCGTGCACGAGCAGCGTCAGCAACTCGCGCATCGTGTCGTCATTCATCTGGCGATTGGTGAACAGCTTCACCATCCGCTGGATGCCTTCCATCCGGAAATAGGTGTCGCGATCCTCGACGCCGCCCGGCGCCATCATGATCAGCCCGTCGACTTCGTCCGGGTAGTCGAGCGCGTACTTCAGCGCGATCGCGCCGCCGAGCGAGTTGCCGAGCAGCACGGCCGGCCCGATGCCGAGCGCGGTCAGCTGCGCATGCAGCGCGCCGACGAAGAAATCGAGCGTATAGGCGACGTCGGAGGGCTTCGACGACTGCCCGTAACCGGGCAGGTCGACGACGATCGCGCGATAGCCGGCCGCCGCGAAGGCGGGCACGTTGTGCTTGAAGTTGCTGAAACCGCTGGCGCCCGGGCCGCTGCCATGGATGAACACCACGGGCCGGCCTTCGCCCGCCTCGTAGTGGTGCAGGCGCAGGCCGCCCGGCGCGTCGGTGAAGATGCCGGCCGGCGTCGTCGTGGGGATCGTCATCGCGGGTTGTCTCCTTCGTCGTTCGATGGATGTCTGCCACGATGATTGCGCCGCCGGCGCCTGTCGGCATCATCCTTTCAGACTACGAAGCCGCGCGCGCTTCTTCCTATCATCGGCCCACCGAAACGGAGGCAACGATGAACGGATTCGACTACAGCGGCAAGACGGTGCTCGTGACGGGCGGCACCAAGGGCATCGGGCGGCGCATCGCCGAACGGTTTCTCGCGGCGGGGGCGCGCGTGTTCGTCTGCGGACGCAGTGCACCCGACACGCTGCCTTCGGCCGGCGGCCGCACGGCGACATTCGTCGCGGCCGACCTGCGCGACATCGAACAGGTCGACGCGATGCTCGCGACGATCGGCGATGCGGCGGGCGGCCTCGACGTGCTCGTCAACAACGCGGGCGGCTCGCCGTTCGCACTCGCGGCCGATGCGTCGCCGCGCTTCACCGAATCGATCGTGCGGCTGAACCTGATCGCACCGCTGCAGCTCGCGCAGCGCGTGAACGCGATCATGCAGCCGCAGCCCGAAGGCGGCGTGATGCTGTTCATCGCGAGCGTCAGCGCATCGCGGCCCTCGCCCGGCACGGCCGCGTACGGCGCCGCGAAAGCGGGCCTCATCAACGCGGTCACGTCGCTCGCGGTCGAGTGGGCGCCGCGCGTGCGCGTATGCGCGATCAGCCCGAGCCTCGTGCAGACGGAATCGGCTACCGAAGGCCACTACGGCAACGACGATGCGCTCGACGCGATCCGCGCGACGATTCCCGCCGGACGGCTCGCGACACCTGACGACGTTGCCGCCGCGTGCCTGTTCCTCGCATCGCCCGAAGCGTCGTACACGTCGGGCGCGAACCTGCGGCTCGACGGCGGCGGCGAGCGGCCCGCGTTCCTGTCGGCTGCGCAGGCGGCCGCGCGCTGATGCGCGCATTGCCAACCATACGGTGCGAATTGCTCGCGAGTCCTAGGGAAGTCATCTAGTTCATTTTGACGATTCCCTGCTACCGCGATCTCCCTACTCTGCCTCTCACGACAACACACACAGTCGACCGTCGTCGATACCCCCAAGAGGAGACACCATGCATCAACGGATTTCGCGCCGTACCGACAAGCGGGCAACCGCCACGCTGTCGACGCTGGCCGCCGCGCTGCTGACGTGCGCCGTGCCCAGCGCACACGCAGGCAGCACGATCGAGCTGGGCGCCGACACGACGCTGGACTACACGTTCACGCTCAGCTACGGCCTCGGCATGCGTACGCGTGCACCGAGCGGCAATCTCCTCACGCCGGCGAACATCAACGGCGACGACGGCGACCGCAACTTCGCGAAGAACAAGCTGATCGAGAACCAGGTCAGCCTGCTCGGCGAAGTGAACCTGAAGCACGACGACTGGGGCGTGTTCGTGCGTGCCGATACGTTCTACGACCAGGCGTATCACCGCCCGAACTACAACGACGCGCCGGGCACCGTGAACCAGTCGGGCCAGTTCAACAACTTCACGAGCGACGCGCGCTACTGGTCGGGCGGCCACACGACGCTGCTGGCCGCGTATGCGTACAACACGTTCCACATCGGATCGACGAGCCTGAACGTGAAGGTCGGCGACCAGGTCGTCGCCTGGGGTGAAAGCCTGTTCTTCCCGAACATCGCGGGTGCGCAAGGGCCTGCCGACGCGACCAAGTCGTACATGGCCGGTGCCGAAGTGAAGGACATCCTGCTGCCGGTGCCGCAGATCTCGACGCAATGGCAGATCACGCCGAACTTCAGCCTGCTCGGCTACTACCAGTTCTCGTACCAGCAGAACCGCCTGACCGCGCCAGGCACGTACTGGAGCTACTCGGACGTCACGGGCCCCGGCGCGCAGTTCATCATCGGCCCGGGCGGAATGATCATTCCGCGCGGCCCCGACGACAAGCCGAGCGCCCGCAACCAGTGGGGGATCGGCGCACGTTTTCGCGTACTCGGCGACACCGAGCTCGGCCTGTACCACCTGCACTACAACGACATGAACCCGAGCGTCGTCACGACGTACTTCCCGACGCTCCAGTACCAGCAAAAGTATTTCAGCAACATCAAGCTGACCGGCGCGAGCTTCTCGACGCAGGTCGGACCCGTGAACGTCGCGGGCGAAGTGTCGTACCGCCAGGGCGCGGCCGTGCTCGTCAACACGCCGACGGGCCCGCAGTCGACCCGCGCGAACGTGCTGCAGACCAACCTGTCCGGCATCTACTCGATCGGGCCGAGCTTCCTCGCGAATTCGCAGTCGCTGATCGGCGAACTCACGTACGTGCATGCGGGCAGCATCTCGGAGCTCGACGGCTCGACCACGCTCACGAATTCGCGCAACGCGCTCGCGATGGAGATCGCGTGGACGCTCAGCTACAAGAACGTGTTCAACGGCTGGGATCTCGACGTGCCGCTGACCTATACGCACGACCTGACGGGCACGTCGCCGCTCGCCGGCGCGCTCGGCTCGCTGACGGGCCAGGGCGACCACCGCGTGACGGCCGGCGTGACCTTCACGCGCCTGAGCAACCTGCAGCTGTCGCTCGTCTACGCGAAGTTCCTCGGATCGCCGAACCCGGTCACGCGCCCGCTCGCGGATCGCGACTACGTGCTGGCCACGGCGACCTACCACTTCTGAGCGGCCCAGCCGCTCGTCATTCAGCACTATGAGGACCGATATGAAACGCATTCATCTCCCCCTCCTGCGCGCGTCGGTGATGGCCGCGTGCGCGGTCGTCGCGACGGCGTCGTTCCCGAAGGTCACGCCGGACGACCTGAAGGCACTTGACGGCCCGCTGACGCCGATGGGCGCGGTGCGCGCCGCGAGCAAGGACAGCGGCGTGCCCGAGTGGTCGGGCAAGTGGCTCGGCACGCCGCCGGACGTGCAGTACAAGCGCGGCAGCCGCTACCCCGATCCGTTCGCGAGCGACAAGCCGGTCGCGACGATCACCGCGGAAAACATGGCGCAGTACGCCGAGCACCTGACCGACGGCCAGAAGGCGATGTTCAAACGCTATCCGGCCACGTTCAAGATCAATGTCTACCCGAGCCATCGCGACTTCCGCTACGGAGATTCCGTCTACAAGGACATCCGTGCGTACGCGCCGGATTCGACGATGACGTCCGACGCGAACGGCCTCACGAACGCGCCGCCGACGGTACCCTACCCGATCCCGAAGACCGCCGCCGAGCTGCTGTGGAACCAGCGCTTCTCGTCGGCGATCGGCGCCGAGCAGGCGACCTACGATCAGGCGGTCGTGTACTCGGACGGCAACATCGCGTGGGGCAAGGTGCGCTACGACATTTACTCGCCGCGCAACTCCGGCAAGTTCGACGTGAAGAGCGACGCGAACAACCGCACGTACTATCGCAACGCGACGGAGCTGCCGCTGTCCGACCGCGGCTCGCTGATCGTCGGCTTCACGAACTGGGACAAGGCCGGCGCGGACAACTCGTCGCGCACGTGGATGTACAACCCCGGCACGCGGCGCGTGCGCCAGGCTCCTGAATACGGCTATGACCAGCCGCAGGGCCCGGGCGGCTTCCGCACCGTCGACGACGACCGCCTGTACAACGGCCCCGGCGACCGCTACGACTGGAAGATCGTCGGCAAGCGTGAAATCTACGTGCCGTACGACAACTACAAGGCAATGGACAGCTCTGTGAAGTACGCCGACCTGCTGACCAAGGGCCACGAGAACCCGTCGTACCTCCGCTACGAGCTGCATCGCGTGTGGGTGCTGCAGGCGACGCTGAAGAGCAACTACCGTCACCAGTATGCGAAGCGCGTGCTGTACATCGACGAGGATTCGTGGATGACGCTGCTCGCCGACAACTACGACGCGCGCGGCCAGCTGTGGCGCACCAACGTCGCGACGACGCTGTATGCGTATGACGCGAAGGTGTTCTACCCGGGCGTCGTGTTCTACCACGACCTGATCTCCGGCGCGTACATGGCCGACCGCCTGACGAACGAAGGCCCGATGCCGAAACTCGACAACAGCCCGCAGTTCAACGAGGCGTACTTCTCGCCGGACGCGATCCGCAGTTCGGGTAACTAAGCAACCTGTTGACGCGGCACGCCCGCGACCCACGCGCCGGAGCCCCGCTCCGGCGCCCGACGCCGCCCGCGACGGCGGCCTTTTCCATTCGAGATTCGAGGGCCCTTTCATGTCTTCCCGCCTGCATACGACGCTCGGCGACGAGCTGTACGCCGCGTGGCACGCGCGTGCGCCGGTCGCGCCGCTGTCGAGCCGCCCGCGCCGCCTGTCGCTCGACGACGCCTACCGCATCCAGCAGCGCTTCATCGAACGCCGCGTCGAACACGGTGAGGCCGTGGTCGGCAAGAAGATCGGCGTGACGAGCCAGGCCGTGCAGGACATGCTGAACGTGCGCCAGCCCGATTTCGGCATCCTGCTGTCCGGCATGCACTACGCGGCCGGCGAAGCGATCTCCGCCGATTCGCTGATCGCGCCGCGTGCCGAGGGCGAGATCGCGTTCATCCTCGCGCGCGACCTGCGCGGCCCCGGCATCGACCGCACCGACGTGATCGCCGCGACGGCCGCTGTCGCGCCCTGCTTCGAGATCGTCGACTCGCGCATCCGCGACTGGGCGATCCGCATCGAGGACACCGTCGCCGACAACGCATCGTGCGGCGTGTACGTGCTCGGCGACGCGCGCGTCGATCCGCACACGCTCGATCTCGCCGCATGCGAGATGACGATCGACAAGAACGGCGAGCCAGTCGCGCAAGGACGCGGCGACGCGGCGCTCGGCCATCCCGCCGATGCGGTCGCGTGGCTCGCGAACACGCTCGCCGCGTACGACGTGCCGCTACTCGCCGGCGAGATCGTGCTGTCCGGCTCGCTCGCGAAACTGATTCCGGTCACGGCCGGCGACGCGCTGTCGATGCATATCTCCGGCATCGGCAGCTGCGACGTCCGCTTTATCTAAAGGAAGAATCCTGTTGACGTCCTCTCCTGCCTAAATGCAGGGGATTCCCACATCTGGCGATGCACGTCCGCATCGGAGAATGTTCAACGCAGCGTTGGTATCTCGATCATGCAAGACACCACAGTCACTGCAGGCCCACTCTCTTATTCGCAGTCCCGCGATACCTTTCGGCCGCGTCGTGCTGTCTTTCGACCCGCACGCCGAACAGGACTGGGTAGAACCGCTTTCGTCGACTTCCTCGAACGTGGCTCCGTGCGCGATCGCCTTGTAACGGAGTTTGCTTCGGAAGGACGACCAGGATGCGTCGTAGACGCTTTTCGCCATCCTGGTTCTGGCGAGTTTCGCCGCCGACACGTTGCCGACCGCGATGTAATCGAAGCGCCGCACCAGCTTGAGTGCGAGCTTGTGCTGGAAATCGGCGCGGGCATTCGCCACCTTCGCGTGCAGTTTCGCGATATGCCTCTTGTGCTTTCGCGCCCGTTGCGCTTTCGCCAGCTTTTCCGCCGCGCGCCGACCGAATCGGTCATTGGGCAATTTCTCCCCGGTCGAAAGTGTGGCGAAGTCTTTCAGGCCAAGATCGATGCCGACGCCGGAACGGATCGGGCGCGCTTGAACATCGGGTGTTTCGATCGCGATGTTCAGGAACCAGTTGCCACGCGCGTCCTGCGCAAAATTGGTTCCGTCCTTGATCTTGCCTTCGGGAAGCTGGCGACTGCTGAACACACGAAATGTGTTGCCGGCGAAGCGGAACGCGTCGCCTTCGCGCTTCAGGTCGCGGCCCTTCAGCGGCACCCAACCAAGCGATTTTCTGCCGCGATAGCGCAGGTAGGGCCGACGGTGCTGACTGCGCGACTTCGCGTATTGCTCGCAGGTTGCGTTGACCGTGCCGGAGTGGATGCCGAGCTCCTTGCTAGTACCGGTCGTCAGCACGTTCAGGTCGAAGCCGGTCGGCCACCGCTTGTTCCACTTGAGCGCGTGCTTCTGCGTGTCGTTGCAGAAGTTCCAGACGTAGTTCACCGCGCGGCTCTGCTTGTTAAGCAGTCCGTTGAGCGACTTCACCCGGTAGCGGTAGACAAGAATCATACCGGTGATCCTAACCCGCTGAAGAAGCTGCCTGTCAATAACACTCCTTTCCTTGCCGCCATAAAAGGCGGATTTTCTCGGAGCAAAAACGGATGAAGAAAATCAAATGCGCACTGATCGGGCCCGGCAACATCGGCACCGACCTGCTCTACAAGCTGCGCCGCTCGCCGGTGCTCGAACCCGTGTGGATGGTCGGCGTCGATCCGGCGTCCGACGGCCTCGCGCGGGCGCGCGAGTTCGGCCTGAAGACCACCGACAAGGGCGTCGACGGGTTGCTGCCGCACGTGGCCGCCGACGATATCCGCATCGCGTTCGACGCGACATCGGCCTACGTACACCGCGACAACTCCGACAAGCTCACCGCGCTCGGCGTGAAGATGATCGACCTGACGCCCGCCGCGATCGGACCGTACTGCGTGCCGCCGGTGAACCTCGACGCGCACCTCGACAGCGCTCAGGCAAACGTGAACATGGTCACGTGCGGCGGCCAGGCGACGATCCCGATGGTGTACGCGGTATCGCGCGTGCAGCCGGTTGCGTACGGCGAGATCGTCGCAACCGTGTCGTCGCGCTCGGTCGGCCCCGGCACGCGCAAGAACATCGACGAATTCACGCGCACGACGTCCGGCGCGATCGAACAGGTCGGCGGCGCACGCAAGGGCAAGGCGATCATCGTGATCAATCCGGCCGAGCCACCGCTGATCATGCGCGACACGATCCACTGCCTGACCGACGGCCCGCCCGACGTCGACGCGATCACCGCGTCCGTGCATGCGATGGTCAAGGAAGTGCAGCGCTATGTGCCCGGCTACACGCTGAAGAACGGCCCCGTCTTCGACGGCAACCGCGTGTCGGTCTTCATGGAAGTCGAAGGGCTCGGCGATTACCTGCCGAAGTACGCGGGCAACCTCGACATCATGACCGCCGCCGCGGCCGCCACGGCCGAGCGTTTCGCCGAACAGATGCTGGCCGCGACGGCCGCCACCGCTTGAGTTGAGGAGCCACGCGATGTCACTTGCAGGCAAGAAGATCACCGTCCACGACATGTCGCTGCGCGACGGGATGCACCCGAAGCGCCACCAGATCACGCTCGACCAGATGCGCAGCATCGCGCGCGGGCTCGACGCAGCCGGCGTGCCGCTGATCGAGGTCACGCACGGCGACGGGCTCGGCGGCGCATCGGTCAACTACGGTTTCCCCGCGCATACCGACGAGGCGTACCTGAGCGCCGTGATTCCCGAGCTGAAGCAGGCGAAGGTGTCGGCGCTGCTGCTGCCGGGTATCGGCACCGTCGAGCATCTGCGCATGGCGCACGAACTCGGCGTCGGCACGATCCGCGTCGCGACGCACTGCACCGAGGCCGACGTATCGGAGCAGCACATCGGCCTCGCCCGCACGCTCGGGCTCGATACGGTCGGCTTCCTGATGATGGCGCACATGTCGTCGCCGGAGCAGCTCGTCGTGCAGGCGAAGCTGATGGAGTCGTACGGCGCGAACTGCATCTACATTACCGATTCGGCCGGCTACATGCTGCCCGACGACGTGACCGCACGCATCAGCCAGGTGCGCGACGCGCTGAAGCCGGAGACGGAACTCGGCTTCCACGGCCACCACAACCTCGCGATGGGCGTCGCGAACTCGGTCGCAGCGGTCGCCGCCGGCGCGAACCGGATCGACGCCGCCGCGGCCGGCCTGGGTGCCGGCGCCGGCAACACGCCGATGGAAGTGTTCGTCGCCGTGTGCGACCGGATGGGGATCGAGACGGGTGTCGACGTGTTCGCGATCTCGGACGTCGCCGAGGATCTCGTCGTGCCGATCATGGACGCGCCGATCCGCCTCGACCGCGACGCGCTGACACTCGGCTATGCGGGCGTCTACTCGTCGTTCCTGCTGTTCGCGAAGCGCGCGGAAGCGAAGTACGGGATTCCCGCGCGCGACATCCTCGTCGAGCTGGGCCGGCAACGGCTCGTCGGCGGGCAGGAAGACATGATCGAGGACGCGGCGCTGACGATGGTGCGGGCGCGGGAAGTGGCGGCGTAATCGACGGCCCCGACCGTATCGGGCGCCATCGCCCGATACGGCGGCAGTCGTGCGGAACGGGGCGCGATGCGCCCCGTTTCTTTTCATGCTTGCATCCGGTTGTTACACCAGCGGCATCCCGAATGCCCGTTGCGGCACGCTATCGGGTGGCTCGCCGGCGTGGCCATATCGACGGGCGATGCACGCAGCGGGCAATGTAACGTGTCACCCCTTGCCGCCCGCCGTCAGCGATGCTTCCCGCCGTGCCGCTTGCGCCGATGCGCTTCGCGCGCCTGCAGCAGCGACGGCATCAGCTCCTCGATGTATTGCCGCGCCTGCCCGCGCGTCACGATCTCGCCGAAGCGCTGATGGGCCTTGTCATGGCCGACCAGCGCCGCATGCGCTTTCTTCAGGATGTGCAGAAACGCGATCAGGCTCGTGCCGTCGTGCACGGGCAGCGCGTCGCGCGGGTCGGGTGCCGGTGTCGTACTCATGATCCGATCCTTTGCGGGCAGTCGGTGCGACACGTCGTCGTGACGAGCGCCAGCAGGTCGTTCGCGAGACGGTCGCGGTCGGTCAGCGGCGCGAGGCCGAACAGCCGCTCGAGCGTCGCGGCCACCGACGCATGATCGTACGGCGTATGGTCGACCTGCCCGGCCGCGACCCACGGCGAAATCACGATCGCCGGCACCCGCACGCCGTACACGTCGAACCCGAAGCCGTTCGCATTCAGCGTCGCCGCCGCGCCGTCGTTCGGCGGCGGCGCGGCGCCGTCGTTCGGCGGCGGCGCGGCGCCCGGCCTGACCGAATCGTAAAAACCGCCGTGCTCGTCGTAGCAGATCACGAGAAGGCTGCTGTTCCACACCGGCGAATTGCGGATCGCGTCGTACACGCGCGCGGCGAGCTGGTCGCCGCCGGCCAGGCCATCCATCGGGTGTTGCGAGCTGCCGTTCTGGTAGGTGCCGTGCACGATGTCGCCGTAACCGGGCTCGATGAACGTATAGCGCGCCGTATGGCCGGCCGCGAGATCGGCCTCGAAATGCGCGAGGTCGTCGATGTCGAAGAAGCTGATGCCCTTCAGCGACGCGACCTGCGGCACGTGGCCGAGCGGATTGCCCGTCTGGTCCTGGTAGATGCGCCAGTTGCCGTCGCCGAGCGCGGCGAAGATCGAACCCTTCGGATAGGGAAAGCCGCCGAACGCACTCCACCCGCCCATTTCTTCCGTGGTCGGCGAATGATCGAGCCCGGCCGACGACGCGCCGTGCAGGAAGAAGCGGTTCGGCCAGGTCGGCCCCGGCATCGACGCATGCCACGCATCGCACAGCACGAACGCGTTCGCGAGCGCGGACAGCGACGGCGCCTGCTTCGCGATATTGACGCCCTGCATGATCTTGCCCGCATCGGCCGGCTGCGGCGGCGTGCCTTCGGAATGCGAGGTCGCGTAGTTCGACACGAACCCGGTGTTGCTGACCGGCGGATATGGCTGCCCTTTCACGAACGGCACGCCCGCGCCGCAGAGCTGTTCGAGCACGTCCTTGAATTCATGGCACGGATCGGTCGGCATCCGGTCGGGCGCGCCGCCGCCGAACGGATAGACCGCGCCGCCATACGCGTTGCTGTTACCCGGCGACGCGGCGACGATGTCCGGATAGCCCGACAGCGCGAACAGGTGATCGAAGGAACGGTTCTCGAGCATCAGCACGAACACGTGCTGGATGCGGTCCTGAACCGACGGGGATGCGGGGGCTGCGTCTGCACTCATGGCGCCTCCTGGCGTCGCGCGACGAAAGTCCTGCTGGCACGGGCGTTGGCCCGCTGAAAGCCACTGAAGGGATTGAAAGCCACGGCGCCGGCCGCGAATTGCCGACGAGTGTACGACCGCGCCGGCCCGCGCGTAAAGCCGCACGCGAACCGCGCTGCGGCGTGCGCGTTCAGCCGTCGGCTGCGGCGGTTTTCAGCGTGACGACATCGCGCCGCGGCGGCGCACCGAACATCCGCGCGTATTCGCGGCTGAACTGCGACGCGCTTTCGTAGCCGACGCGATACGCGGCCGTCTCCGCATTCGCCGCGCCCGTCACCATCAGGTGCCGCGCTTCCAGCAAGCGCAGCTGCTTCTGGTACTGCAGCGGTGTCATCGACGTCAGCGCCTTGAATTGCCGATGAAACGCCGACGGGCTCATCTGCGCGACGGCGGCGAGCGCCTCGATGCGGATCGCCTCGGCGAACTGGCCGCGCAACGCATGGATCGCCGCGACGACGCGCTGCGCATGGCCGTTGGCGAACACGACGCGCGAGACTTCGCCGCCGTGCGGGCCCGCGAGCAGCCAGTAGCAGATCTCCTGCTTCACGAGCGGCGCGACGACCGGAATCGCGGCCGGCGTATCGAGCAGCCGCACCATCCGCAGCACGCAATCGGCGAGCGGCCCGCCGAAATCGGTCACGCACACGCCATGGCCGATCGTGCCGGGCGGTTGCGGCGGCGGCGTGTCGAGCCGTTCGAGTACTTCACGCATCATCGCGAGATCGAATTCGAGCACGAGGCCGAGGAACGGTTCGGTCTCGCTCGCCTTGACGATCCGGCTCGTCGCCGGCATCTCGACGCTGACGACGAGCGCGCGGCCAGGCCCGTAGTCGTAGCGCCGCCCGCCGAACGTCGTCCACTTCGCGCCCTGCACGACGACGCACAGCGCCGGCTTCATGATCAGCGGTGCGGGCAGCTTCTCTCGGTTGGAACGCAGCAGGATCAGCCCGTCGATCGCCGTCGCGAACGGGCTCTCTTCACCCGCCGCGCCCGTCAGGCGCGCGACACGTTCGACCAGTTCGTCCGACATGCAGCACCCCTCCGTATCCCGATGTCCGGATGGTACACGCGGCACCACGCTTCCCGGGACGGCCGGGCAGGATCAGGCAAGAACGCGGCCGGTTCCGGCATTCAGCCGCTGCGGCCGCCGCCGTACGCTTGCCGCTGTTCGTCACCGACTTCGATCAGGAGCCCAGCATGACCGCAGCACATCCCACCGATTCAACGCCGAAAATCGCCGTCGTCACCGGCGGCAGCCGCGGGCTTGGCCGCAACACGGTGCTTCATCTCGCACAGCGCGGCGTGCGCTCGATCTTCACGTATCACGCGAACCGCGCCGAGGCCGATCACGTCGTCACGCTGGCCGCCGACGCCGGGCACGCGGCGATCGCGCTGCCGCTCGATACGGGCGACAGCGCGACGTTCGACCGCTTCGCCGGGCAGCTCCGCGAAGCCCTGGCCAGCTGGGGCGCCGACCGGTTCGACTTCCTCGTCAACAATGCGGGCACGTCGCATCACGCGCCGATCGCCGAGACGACCGAAGCCGATCTCGACGCGCTCTATCGCGTGCACTTCAAGGGCGTGTTCTTCCTCACGCAGACACTGCTGCCGCTGATCCGCGACGGTGGCCGCATCGTGAACGTGTCGTCGGGCCTCACGCGCGTCGCCGTGCCGGGCAGCGCGGCGTACGGGTCGATGAAGGGAGCGGTCGAGGTGCTGACGCGCTATCTGGCCAAGGAACTCGGCCCGCGCCGCATTGCGGTAAACGTCGTCGCACCGGGTGCGGTGGCAACCGACTTCAGCGGCGGAATGGTGCGCGACAACCCCGAGGTCAGCCGGCGCGTCGCGGAATGGACGGCGCTCGGCCGCGTAGGCGAGCCCGACGACATCGGGCCGATGATCGCGTCGCTGCTGTCGGACGACAACCGCTGGGTCAACGGGCAGCGCATCGAGGTGTCGGGCGGGATGGCGCTCTGAGCGACGACCTTCCCGGCGTTGACTTTCGCGGATCGGCCCGATACGATCGATGCGCTTTCAAGACGCCCTCCCGGTCCGCCGGGAGGGCGTTTCGTTTTGGTTCCTCCAACCAAAAGGAAACCCCTTGAAATGAACCGTATCGACACCCTCGCCTCCGGCCCGAACGGCGGCCTCGGCTACCTGCGGCACGGCACGGGCCCCGAATGCGTGATGGTCCTGCACGACTGGCTCGGCGACCATACGAACTACGCGGCACTGCTGCCGTATCTCGACGAAGCAGCGTTCACGTACGTGTTCGTCGACCTGCGCGGCTACGGCGAATCCATCCATCTGACCGGCACCTATACCGTCGACGAGATCTCGGCCGACTGCCTGGCGCTCGCGGATCGCCTCGGCTGGCAGCACTTTCACGTGATCGGCCATTCGATGACCGGCATGGCGACACAACGGCTCGCCGCCGACGCACCATCACGCATCAAGAGCGCGATCGCCGTGTGCCCGGTGTCGGCGGCCGGCAATCGCCTGAACGACGACGCGCGCGCGTTCTTCGCGAGCACGGCCGTCGATGACGATGCGTTTCGCCGTCTCATGCGATTCGTGACGGGGGGATTGTCGGCGCGCTGGGCCGACGTGAAGCTGCGGCAGAACCGCGAGCGCGTGGCGCCCGATTGCAGGCTCGCGTATCTCGACATGCTGACCAAAACGGATTTCGTCGACGACATCCGCGGGCTCGACGCACGCTTCCTGGTGATCGTCGGCGACAAGGATCCGGGGCTCGACGCAGCGGCGATGCAGGCGACGTTCCTCGCGTGGCATCCGAACGCGCGGCTCGTGACGATACCGAATTGCGGGCATTACCCGATGCAGGAATGTCCGCCGTACTTCGCGATGATCGTCGAGGATTTCCTGCGGGACGCGGCCGCTTGAGCGTTGCACACGCGCGGCGGCCGGTGAAGGCTGTGTCGGCCGCCTCGGCACGACGGCGCCGGCGGCGACCGGTGAACGGCACGCGATGTGTCGTCCACCCGGTTCGTCCGGCCTCGTCGGTCGGACGGGATTCGATCGGCGAGGCGGTGCTGCGTGCCCGCGCCGATCGTTACCGCTTAACGGCGCGGCTGGCCGGTTCGCGGCGGACGCGGCGAATTCGCGTCCTTGTGACGGAAGTTGATGCGGCCCTTGGTGAGGTCATAGACCGACAGTTCCAGCGTCACGCGATCGCCCGCGAGAATGCGGATGTGGTTCTTGCGCATGCGGCCCGACGCGTACGCGCCGACCACGACGCCGTTTTCCAGCGTGACACGGTATTTGCTGTCCGGCAGCACTTCGTCGACGATTCCGTCCAGTTCCAGCAGTTCTTCTTTTGCCAAACCAATTCCTCCAGACAAGGTAATTGACCGCAGCCGCGGCGATCTGCCCGGCGCCGTGTCCCGCAACGGGACGGCGGCCGGCAGGCTGCCGGGGATCGGTTCGTTCAGACGGGCCATGGGCCTGTCTTGCGATCGGAGCCCGGCGCGTTACGGCGTTCAGGCGGTCGGTGGCGGCGGCGTATTGAGCGCCGCGCAAGTCGGGACCGCGCCTGCTACGGCATGGCGGCGGTCTGCTCGGGTTGATGCGTTGAAGCGGTGATGCGCTCGCGAAACGGCGGGCGCTTCACGAAGGCGTTGCGTCGCACGCGGGTCACGCATGCGATGAGGGAGGCGTCACGACCGATGCATCGTGGATGTCGCGATGCATCGGTCGTGCGCATCGGAAGCGCGCCGGCTGCCGCCAAAGCGGCGCCCTGCGCGCGAATCCGTCCGGCGGCGGCCACCGTTTGGCGGCTGCCGCCGATGCGGCTTACTGCGGCGTGATGTTCGACGCTTGCAGACCCTTCGGGCCGCGCTTCACTTCGAAGCTGACCTTCTGGCCTTCGGCCAGGGTCTTGAAGCCCGTGCCGCGAATTTCAGAGAAATGGGCGAACAGATCGTCGCCGCCGTTGTCAGGGGAGATGAAACCAAAGCCCTTGGTTTCGTTGAACCACTTGACGGTACCGGTATCCACAATTACTTCCTTAATACAATTGACGATTGAACATGCGCCCGCAACGGGCACAGAAAGAATCAAAGAGGGAGAGACCAACGACCGCCGCACGGAGTGCGGCCAATGATGAGCAATCGAACTTCTTGAACACTTCGGTCATGGACACTACGCGACAGTGGCCGTTCCGTCAAGCTATTTTGATGCGGCGCACAAGCAAGCCCGCCGCGTGCGCCTTATGCGGCGGGTGTTGCCGGCCGACGGAACATATTTCGATGCGCCCCCTTTTTCGGCCGGCCCGCCGGCTTTTACTGCGGCTCGAACACGTGATGCAGTGCCGGCGGCGCGTCGCCTTCGCGAATCCGCATCTCGAACGCCTTGCGCGCGACGCTCGTCGGCCGCACGTCCGCCACGTCCAGGTAGAACTGCGAATACCAGTCGCGCATCTGGTACAGCGGCCCGTCGCCTTCGCACAGCAGCGGGTTGTCGATCCGCGTCTTGCTGTGCCAGATGTCGACGTCCTCGTAGAACGCGCGCTGCGCTTCCTTCACGTACGCGTTCGCGATCTCCATGTTCTGCGCGTCGGTCAACCCGGCCACCTTCTTCACGATCACGCCGTAACGCAGCTCGAAGCTGTTCATGTCGATCGGCACGTGGCAGTTCAGCAGCACCGAGTGGATCGGCTGCCCGCCGCTCTGCCCCGTCATCTGCGTGATGTGCACGGCCGGCCCGAAATACGTCGACAGCGCGGTCAGGGCGTCGCCACCGAGCTTCTCGCTGCGGCCGACCATCAGTTGCGTCGCCTTGTGGTCCTCGAACAGGTTCGCGAAATAGTCGATCGGCGCGTGGTGCACGGTCGCGAAGTGCGCGACGTCCGAGATGTTGTCGACCAGCTCGCGGCAGTTGGCCTGGATCACCATCTTGTCGACGACCCAGTCCGACCATTCGTCGGAGAAGCACACGTCGAGGCGCGGAATCGCGACTTCCTCCGGCGGCGCATTGCCTTCCGGGTCGTTCCACACGAACAGCAGGTTGTTTTCCTCGCAGGTCGGCCATGCACCGATGCGCGCCTTCGGCGGGATCCGCTTGCAGTACGGGATCGATGCGCACTGCCCTTCGCCGCTCCACGCCCAGCCGTGGAACGGGCACACGAGGTTGTCGCCCTGCACCGTGCCGAGGCTCAGGTCGGCGCCCATGTGCGGGCAGTACGCGTCGACGACGTTGACCTTGCCGGTCGAATCGGCGAACGCGGCGAGCTTGCGGCCGAACGCGTTCAGCGTGTGCGGCTTGCCGTCCTTGAAGTCGCGGGCGAGCCCGAGGCAGTGCCAGCCGCGCGCATAGCGCTGCGCGAGCGGCTGGGCTTCGATCTTGTAAGGGCGTGCGGACATGTGGGTTGACTCCTCTTGTGGAGAGCGCGCGGCGGCCGGCCGCGCGCGGGGGAAATGGGGGGCGCCGGTCAGCGCATCGGGTTGCCGGGTTCGAGCGCGGGCGACGGCTTCAGCGGTGCCGGGGCCGCCGGCGACGGCTGCTGCCTGTGCAGCGCGCGGCGCTCGGCACGTTCGACGCCGAGCCAAGCCGCGAGCGCGGGCAGCACAAACACCGCGCCGAACAGGTTCACGAGGAACATGAACGCGAGCAGCACGCCCATGTCGACCTGGAACTTCAGCGCGGAGAACGCCCACGTGCCGACGCCGATGAACATCGTGACGGCCGTGAACAGTGCCGCCGTGCCGCGCTGGCGCATCGCGTCGGCGAATGCGTCCGGCAGTGTCGCGCCGTGGCGGATGTCGTGCTGCAGGCGCTCGTACAGGTAGATGCCGTAGTCGACGCCCACGCCCACGCCGAGCGTGATCACCGGCAGCGTCGCGACCTTCAGCCCGATGCCGAGCAGTGCCATCACCGCGTTGCACAGGATCGACACGAGCGTGAGCGGCACGATGATGCACAGCACCGCGCGCCACGAGCGGAACGTGACCGCGCAGAGCAGCGCGATCGCGCCGAAGATCGACATCAGCATCGCGATCTCGGCGTCGCCGACGGCCTCGTTGGTCGCGGCCATCACGCCGACGTTGCCGCCCGCGAGCCGGAACGCGACGTTCGGCGTCGGGTTCTCGGCCGCGAAGCGCTTGATCTCGTCGACGATGTGCGCGATGGTCGTGCCTTCGTGGTTCTTCGTGTAGATCAGCACCTGGATCGCCTTGCAGTTCGCGGTGTTCATCCCGTTGTCGGGGTCGAACGCGTTGGAACCCTGCGTGAGCCCGTCGCTGGAGCGCGGCAGCGCGGCCCAGCGCGGGTTGCCCTCGTTGAATGCGGCGATGAACACCTTGCCTTGCGACGACACGCTCGTCACCGACTGCACGCCGGCCACGCCGCGCATGTTCATCTCGAACTTCTCGATCGCGCTCATCACCGGGTAATGCAGGCACGCGTCGTCGAAGCCGGTCGTCTCGACGATCACCGACAGCACGTCCACACCGATGTTGTACTGGTGCGTGATCGCCGCGTTGTCGATGTTGTAGCGCGAGTTCGCACGCAGCTCGGGCGCGCCGGTGCCGATGTCGCCGATCTCCAGCTTGCGCGATTCGAGCGTGCCGTATGCGAGCAGCGCGAGCGCCACCGCGAACACGCCGAGCGCCGGCGCCGGCCGCGCGAACACCGCGAAGCGCGACCACATCGGGCTGCCGCCGGCCGCCGCCGTACGCTGCGCGCGCGCCAGCGTGCCGCGTTCGAGACGCGTGTACGACAGCAGGATCGGCAGGAACACCTTGTTCGTCACGATCATCAGCAGCACACCGAGGCACGCGGTGATGCCGAGTTCGCGCACGATGTCGATCCTGATCCGCATGATCACCATGAAGCCGAGCGCGTTGGTCAGCAGCGCGACCGTGCCCGGCACGAACAGCTTGCGGAACGCGTCGCGCGCGGCATCGACCGACGACGCGCCGCGCACCAGCGCCTGCTTCCATGCGTTGGTCATCTGCACCGCGTGCGACACGCCGATCGAGAAGATCAGGAACGGCACGAGGATCGACATCGGATCGATGCCGAGGCCGAGCAGCGGCAGCGCGCCGAGCAGCCACACGACCGGCAGCAGCGCGACAACGAGCGCCAGCACGGTGGTCTTCAATGACCGCGTGTAGGCGAACAGCAGCGCGGCCGTCACGAGGAACGCGAGCGCGAAGAACGCCATCACGCCCGCGATGCCGTTTTCGACGTCGCCCACCAGCTTCGCGAAGCCGATGATGTTCACGTCGATGCCCTGCTTCGCGTACTTCGCGCGGATCTCCTCGAGCTGGCGCGCGACCGCGCTGTAGTCGAGCCGCTTGCCGGTGGCCGGGTCGGTCTCGCGCAGCTCCGCGCGGATCAGCGCCGACTTCAGGTCGTTGCCGACGAGGCGGCCGATCTGCCCGGAACGCGCGACGTTGCGGCGCACCTTCGCGAGATCGTCCGGGTTCGCGCTCGAGAACTGGCCCGGCACGACCACGTCGCCGCGAAAACCGGCTTCGGTCACCTCGGTGTAGTGGACGTTCGGCGTGAACAGCGAGAACACGCGCGAGCGGTTCACGCCGGGGATGAAGAACACGTCGTCGGTCGCGTGGCGCAGCGCGTCCATGAACGTCTGGTTGTAGATGTCGCCGTCGCCCTTCCAGCGCAGGCTCACGAGGATCGTGTTCGCGCCGGGGAACGCACCCGCATAGCGTTCGAACACCTGCATGTACGGGTGCTGCATCGGGATCATCTTGTTGAAGCCCGGATCGAGCTTCAGGCGCGTCGCGGACAGCCCGAGCGCGAGCGTCACCGCGACGCACAGCAGCATCAGCAGCCGGCGCTGCCGGATGATCGTGTTGGCGCAGCGCTCGACGAACGCGGCGAGACGCGATGCGGAAACGGCTTCAGGGGGGCGTGACAGGTCGTTCATGGAATTCTCTTGTCGATGCGAAACGAACGGAAGCAGGCAGCAGGACCGCCGCGCGTCAGGACGGCGTTGACGCAAGCGAGCCGGCCAGCGGTGCGACGCCGGCCTCGCCGCCGAGCAGCAGCGCGCCGTGGCCCATGTCGAGCACCGCCGCAAGACTCTGCACGCCGCCGAGCTTGCGCACGTCGAAGGTCAGCCCGCCGTCGCGCGACGCGACGATCGCGCCGCCCTGGCCCACCAGCACGAGTTCGCCGTCGGCGAGCTGGGTCGCGCCGAAGTACGACACCGGCACGTGGCTGTCGACATGCGCCCAGGTCGCGCCGCGATCGGTGCTGCGCACCACGTTGCCGCGCATCCCGTACGCGACCCAGTCGCCGTTCGCGAGCATCAGCGCGCCGAACAGCGAACCCGCGTACGGCGACGGCAGCTTGTCCCACGTCGCGCCGTTGTCGGTCGAGCGCAGCAGCGTGCCGCTCTCGCCCGCGACCAGCAGGTTGCCGTGGCCGTCGCCGACGATCGCGTTCAGGTGACGGTCGCCGGCCGGCGTCTTCACGGTCTGCCAGTTGAGGCCAGCATCGTCCGAGCGCAGCAGCTGGCCGAAGCTGCCGGCCGCGAACAGCGGGCCGTCGGCCGTGCCCCACACGGACAGCAGCGGATCGGAATGCGCGTGGTCCATGTGCACTTCGCGCCAGTGCATGCCGGCGTCGTCGCTGCGCACGATCCGGCCGTCGTGGCCGACCGCGATCCCGAGCGTCGGCGTGATGAAGCGCACCTGCGTGAGTGTCGATGCCTGGTCGGGTGTGATCGATGCCGGCCGCCAGTGGGCGCCCGCGTCGTCGCTGAGCAGGATCACGCCGCGTTCGCCGACCGCGACGATGCGCGCGCCGGCCCGGGCGAGCCCGTTGATCTGCAGCCGGTCCGCGTGGATCGCGGTGACCGGGAACGCCGGCAGCGGGCGCGGCGAAAACGCGAACAGCGCGGCGCCGAGCACGAGCGCCGACATCGCGAGTCCGGGCAAAGTTCGTTTCATCGCTTGTCTCCTGTGTCTGCGTTCGACGACGGTTCGCGCCATCGCGCCCACCGCCGTCGCCAGCAAGTCTCCGGGCCGTCGGTCGTTGCCGCGGCCTCGAATGGTCCTGAATGGAGGGCCGCCCATACGGTGCGGCCCGTCCGCGTACCGCTACGCGCCGACTTCGAACAGCGCGGCGGCACCCATCCCGCCGCCGATGCACATCGTCACGACCGCGTGCCGCACGCCGCGCCGCGCGCCTTCGAGCAGCGCGTGCATCGTCATCCGCGTACCCGACATCCCGAACGGATGGCCGAGCGCGATCGCGCCGCCATCGACGTTCAGACGGTCGTCGGGAATGCCGAGCGTGTCGCGGCAGTACAGCGCCTGGCACGCGAATGCCTCGTTCAGCTCCCACAGCCCGATGTCGCCGACGGTCATCCCGAAGCGCGCCAACAGCTTCGGAATCGCGAACACCGGGCCGATGCCCATCTCGTCCGGCTCGCAGCCGGCCACCGCGAGGCCGCGGAACGCGCCGAGCGGCGTCAGCCCGCGGCGCACCGCCTCGCTGCGCGACATCACGACCACGGCCGCCGCGCCGTCCGATAGCTGCGACGCATTGCCGGCCGTCACGAACTCGCCCTGCTCGACGACCTTGCCGCCGCTCCACGACGGCTTCAGCCCCGCGAGCCGATCGGCCGTCGCGTCGGCGCGCACGCCTTCGTCGCGCGCCGCGTTCACATCCTCGTAACCGGCCGGGTTGCCTTCCTTGTCGAACAGTGCGCGCCGCACGTCGAGCGGTGCGATTTCCGCGTCGAAGCGGCCGGCCGCCTGGGCTTCAGCCGTGCGCTGGTGGCTCTGCAGTGCGAATTCATCCTGTGCGGCGCGCGAGATCCCGTAGCGGCGCGACACGATCTCGGCCGTTTCCATCATCGCCATGTACGCAGCCGGCTGGTGGTCGAGCACGGCCTGCGAACGCGCGCGATACGCGTTCTTGTGCTTGTTCTGCGTGAGCGAGATCGACTCGACGCCGCCCGCGACGACGATCCGCGCATCGCCCGCGCCGATACTGCGCGCGGCGCTCGCGATCGACATCAGGCCGGAAGAGCACATGCGGTCGATCGCCATGCCGGGCACCGACGCCGGCAGCCCGGCCGCCGCGGCCGACAGGCGGCCGATGTTGTAGCCCTGCGTGCCCTGCTGCGCGGCGCAGCCGATCAGCACGTCGTCGACGTCGGCCGGCGCGACGCCCGCGCGTTCGAGCGCGGTGCGCACGACGTGGCCGCCCAGCGCGGGCGCCTCGGTGTCGTTGAACATGCCGCGAAACGCCTTGCCGATCGGCGTGCGTGCGACGGAAACGATGACTGCGTCTTCCATGTGTCTGGCTCTCTGAATCTAGAAGTAGTAACGGCTGATCGTGTCGGCCACACAACCGGGCTTGGCTTCGCCTTCGATCTCGACGGTCACGCGAATCCATGCCTGCACGCCGCCTTCGAGCGGCTCGACGCGCAGCAACTCGCCGACGCCGCGCACGCGCGCGCCGACCTTCACCGGCGCGGGGAAACGGATCTTGTCGCAGCCGTAGTTGACGCCGAGCCGCGCGCCGTCGATCCGCACGATCTGCGGCAGGAAGTAATTCACGAGCGACAGCGTCAGGTAGCCGTGCGCAATGCACGCGCCGAACGGGCCGTCCTTCGCGCGCAGCGGGTCGACGTGCACCCACTGGTGGTCGCCCGTCGCATCGGCGAAACCGTCGATGCGGATCTGGTCGATCGCGAGCCACGCGCTCGCGCCGAGCGTGTCGCCGACGGCCGCCGCCAGTTCGCCGGGATGCGCGAACACGCGGGGTGTCGCGCGCACGGGATCGAGGGTCGTGCTCATCATGCGTGCTGGCTGCTGACCGACAGCACTTCGCCCGTCATGTACGACGCGTAATCGCTTGCAAGGAACACCATCACGTTCGCGACCTCCCAGACTTCGGCGGCGCGCCCGAAGGCTTCGCGCGACGCCAGTTGATTCAGCAAGTCGGCCGGGGCCGACTTCTTCAGAAAATCGTGCATCGCGATGCTCGGCGCGACCGCGTTGATGCGCACGCCGTACGGCGACGCCTCGAGCGCCGCGCAGCGCGTGAGCGCCATCACGCCCGCCTTCGCGGCCGCGTAGTGCGCCTGTTCCGCCTGCGCGCGCCAGCCGAGCACCGATGCGTTGTTGACGATCGCGCCGCGGCCTCGGGCCTGCATGTGCGGCAGCATCGCGCGCGTCATCCGGAACGTCCCGGTAAGGCTAATGTCGATCACGCGCGACCATTCGGCATCGTCCATATCGACGATGCGGGTCGAGCCGCCGAGCCCGGCGTTGTTGATCAGCACGTCGACGCCGTCGAGCTTGTCCTGGGCTTCGGCGACGAGCGCCTGCACGTCGGCCTCCACCGCGACGTTGCACAGGCGGCCGTAGACCTGTTGCAGCCCCGTTTCGGCGCGCAGCGTCTCGACGGCCTGTTCGAGGCGCTTTTCGTGGATGTCGGAGATGAACAGCGCGCGGCAGCCTTCTTCCGCGCAGCGGCGCGCGGCCGCGAAGCCGATGCCGGCGCCGGCGGCAGCCGTGATCAGCACCGATTTGCCGGCGAGCAGCTGGTGGCCCGGCACGTAGGCCGGCGCTTTCTGGATCTGGGGTTCGGTCATGCTGTTCCTCTTGCTTCCCTGGGCATGCCGAGCCCGCGCTCGGCCATGATGTTGAGCTGGATTTCGTTGGTGCCGGCGTAGATCGTGTCCGCACGGGAGAACAGGAATACGCGCTGCAGATGGGTGAGCTTTTCGTCGGCCGGATCGATCACGTTCGCGCGGGGCCCAAGCGCATCCATCGCGAGCTGGCCGAGATCGCGGTGCCAGTTCGACCAGAAATACTTGTAGATCAGCGCCTCGCGGCGCAGCGGCGCGGCGGCCCCGCCATCGGCGTCGTCCGCGCCGGACAGCATCCGCAGGGCGTTGTAGCGCATCACGCGCAGCCCGGCCCATGCGCGGCCGATCCGCTGGCGCAGCACTGGGTCGCGGTCCGCGCCCGATTCGCGCGCGGCGTCGATCACCCATTCGAGTTCGCGAACGAACTGCATCTGCTGGCCGAGCGTCGACATCCCGCGCTCGAAGCCGAGCAGCGTCATCGCGATCCGCCAGCCGTCGCCCGGTGCGCCGACGAGGTCGCGTGCTTCCGCGCGCGCGCCGTCGAAAAATACTTCGTTGAATTCGGCGCCGCCGTTGAGCTGCTTGATCGGCCGGATCTCGATACCCGGCTGGTCGAGCGGCATCAACAGGAACGACAGTCCCTTGTTACCCTTCGACGCCGGGTCGGTGCGTGCGATCACGAAGATCCAGTCGGAATCGTGTGCGAGCGACGTCCAGACCTTCTGGCCGACCACGCGCCACGTGCCGTCAGCATCCTGTTCGGCACGCGTGCGCACGTTGGCCAGGTCGGAACCCGCGCCCGGCTCCGAATAACCCTGGCACCAGAACTGCGTGCCGGCGAGGATGCCGGGCAGGAAACGCGCACGCTGGTCGTCGGTGCCGCATGCGACGAGCGTCGGCCCGAGCAACCCTTCGCCGATGTGACCCATCCGCCCGGGGCCGCCGGCGCGTGCATATTCCTCGTGGAAGATCACCTGCTCGGCGACCGAGAAGCCGCGCCCGCCGGCATCCGTCGGCCAGCCGAGCCCGGTCCAGCCGCCCTTCGCGAGTTCCTGCTCCCAAGCCTTGCGCAGTTCGGGCCACGCTTCCTCGTCGCCGGGGCCGCCGCGGTATTTCAGGCATGCGAATTCGCCGGTCAGGTGCGACCGCACCCAATCGGCCACTTCGTGCCGCAATTGCTGTTCGCGCGTTTCGCTGTTCATTGCAGGGCTCCTGCGCGTGCGGCCGATGGACGGGATGCCACCGCGGCGGGTGGTGCGAACGCTTCGTCGCGATGCGATGCGGCGCCGTCGATCGCATGGGACGCGACCCATTCGAGCAGTTGCGGCGTGCTGCCGAACTGCGCACCCGACGCCTGTGCGCGCTTGAAATAGAGATGCGGGTCGTATTCCCACGTAAAGCCGACACCGCCGTGCAGCTGGATCGCTTCCTGTGCGCAGAACGCATACGCGTCGTTCGCGGCGGATTTCGCGGTAGCGATGTCGGCGCGCAATGCGTCGCTCGGCACCACGCTGCCGGCTTCCGCATCCCACGCGTGCGCGGCGCCGAGCACAGCCGAACGCGCCGATTCGATCAGCACCATCATCTGTGCGCAGCGGTGCTTGACGGCCTGGAACGACGCAATCGCGCGGCCGAACTGCACGCGCTGGCTCGTGTAGTCGAGCGTCAGGTCGAGGCATTGCTGGGCGCCGCCGAGCTGTTCGGCGGCCAGCGCGAGTGCTGCGAACCAGGCGGTGCGTTCCAGCCCCCGTGCTGCCGCCGAGCCGCAGGCGAGCAGCGCGTCGCGGCTCATGCGGGCTTCGTTGAATTCCACGCGCGCGATCGGCCGCGTGGCGTCGAGCGTGTCGAGCGGCGTGACTTTGAGCCCCGATGCCGTTGAGACATCGATTGCGAACAAGCCGATCGACTGCCCTTCGTTCGCGATTCGCGCGGGCACCAGCAGCAGGTCGGCTCGCGCGCCGTCGATCACCTGCTCGATCGTGCCGGACAGCGCATAGCCGCCCGCCGTTTCTTCCGCGACGACCGGCAACGACCGTAAAACGATCGACAGGTCGAACGGCAGCGCGAGCGTCGCACTGCACGCGCCTTCGGCGATCTTTGCCAGCCAGCCTGCCGCCAGCGGCGTATCAGCGCAGCCCGCCAGCGCGGTCGCCGCGAGGCACGCCGTCGAAAAATACGGCACGCACGCGACGCGCCTGCCGAGCTGTTCCATCAGCACGGTCTGCTCGACCGCACCGAGCCCCAGCCCGCCGGCCGCCCCGGGCAATGCGAGCGCATTCCAGCCAAGTTCGCCTGCCAGCGTGGCCCACAGCGCATCGTCGCGGCCGGCCGACTGCTCGATCGCGCGGCGCACGTCGGCGGACGCGCTGCGTTCGGCGAGCACGTCGGCTGCCGCATCGCGGATCATCGCCTGTTCGTCGGTGAGCGCCAGATCCATCGCTCAGCTCCCGTACACGCGCTGCGCGGGACGCGCATCGGCGAGCAGCCGCGCGACCGCCGGGCCGACCTCAGCCGCCGCCCAGCGCGTGCCGCGATCGACGCTCGGGCCTGTACGCCAGCCTTCCGCAACCGCGATCATCCCGCCCGCGACCTCGAACACCTGGCCCGTCACGTCGGCCGACAGCGCGCTGCCGAGCCACACGACCAGCGGCGCGACATTGGCCGGATCGAAATAGTCGAAGCCGCCGTCCTCGGGCTTCTTCATCATGTCGGCGAACACGCCTTCGGTCATCGACGTGCGCGCAGCCGGTGCAAGCGCGTTCACGCGCACGCCGTAGCGCTGCAGCTCGGCCGCCTGCATCAGCGTGAGCGCGGCGATCCCGGCTTTCGCCGCACCGTAGTTCGACTGGCCGATCGAGCCTTGCAGCCCGGCGCCCGAACTCGTGTTGACGATCCGCGCGTCGACCGTGTGGCCGGCCTTCGCGGCGTCGCGCCACACACGCGCCAGCACGCTCGACAGGCAGAAGTGGCCGCGCAGGTGCACGCGCATCACGTCGTCCCAGTCGGTTTCGGTCATGCTCGTGAACATCTTGTCGCGGCAGATGCCCGCGTTGTTGACGAGCACGTGCACGTCGCCGAACGCTTCGCGTGCCGCGTCGACGATCCGCTGCGCCGTATCGACGCGCGTGATGTCGTCCGCATTCGCGAGTGCCCGGCCGCCGCGCTGCGTGATCTCGTCGCACACGGCTTGCGCGGCCTCGTGCCGGATGTCGTTGACGACGACCGCCGCGCCTTCGGCCGCGAACGCGAGCGCGTATTCGCGCCCGAGCCCGCCGCCCGCGCCGGTGATGATGACGGTGCGTCCGTTACAGATTCCCATGCTTGTGCCTCGTGGATCGTGAAGGTGACGCGCTCACAGGCGCTCGATGATCGTGACGTTCGCGAGGCCGCCGCCTTCGCACATCGTCTGCAGCCCGTAGCGGCCGCCCGTGCGCTCCAGCTCGTGCAGCAGCGTCGTCATCAGCCGCGCACCGGTCGCGCCGAGCGGATGGCCGAGCGCGATGCCGCCGCCGTTCGGGTTGGTCTTTTCGTGCGGGAAACGCGTGTCGGCAAGCCACGCCTGCGCGACCGATGCGAATGCCTCGTTCATCTCGACGACGTCGATCTGCGACCAGTCGAGGCCGCTCTTCTTCAACGCGGCCTTCGTCGCCGGGATCGGTGCGGTCAGCATCCACAGCGGATCGTCGCCGAGCACGCTCAGGTGATGGATGCGGGCGCGCGGCGTGAGGCCGTAGCGCTTCAACGCGTCCTCCGACACGATCAGCAGCGCCGCGGCCGCATCGCAGGTCTGGCTCGCGACGGCAGCCGTCAGCGAACCGCCCGGCGTCAGCGGTTCGAGTGTCGCCATCTTTTCGAGCGACGTGTCGGGGCGCGGCGTCTCGTCGTGCATCACGCCTTCGAGCGGCACGATTTCCCGCTTGAAGTGCCCGGCCTCGATCGCCGCAACCGCGCGGCGATGGCTTTCGAGCGCATAGCGCTCCATCGCGTCGCGTGACAGGTTCCAGTGATCGGCGATCCGCTGCGCGGCGACGAACTGCGACACCGGCGCATCGCCGAAGCGCGCGCGCCAGCCGTTGCTGCCCGAGAACGGGTCGTTGAAGCCGAGCGGCGCCGCACTGGTCATCGCGGACGAGATCGGGATCTGCGTCATCGTCTGCACGCCGCCTGCGACCACCACGTCCTGCACGCCGCTCATCACGGCTTGCGCGGCGAAATGGACGGCCTGCTGCGACGACCCGCACTGGCGGTCGACCGTCACGCCCGGCACCTGCAGCGGCAGCCCGGCCGCGAGCCAGCAGGTGCGCGCGATGTTGCCCGCGAGCGGGCCGATCGTGTCGACGCAGCCGAACACCACGTCGTCGTATTCGTCGGCGGGAATCGCGTTGCGCTCGACGAGCGACTTCAGCACGAAGGCGCCGAGGTCCGCCGCATGCACATGCGCGAGACCGCCCTTGCGGCGGCCGGTCGGCGTGCGCAGCGCGTCGACGATATAGGCTTGTTTCATCAGTTCAATTCCTCGAGGTCGAAGGTCTGCGCGGGGCCGATCGGCAACGCGTCGCCGAGGATCGCGTCGGCCACGCGGGCCTTGTGGAACGCGCTGTCGCCCCAGCTGCCGGAGAGCGCCCAGATGCGTTTCATGAAGATCTGCAGGTCGAGCTCCCACGTGTAGCCGATCGCGCCGTGCACCTGCATCGAGTGGCGCGCGGCAAGCTGCGCGGCCGACATCGCCGCGAGCTTCGCGTGCGACACGAACACCGCGCGCTGCGGGTGATCGTCGGCGATCGCCTGCGCGGCGCGTGCGACCACCGGCCGTGCGAACTCGTAGCGGATCGCGACATCGGCGAGCAGATGCTTGAGCGCCTGGTACGAACCGATCGCCTTGCCGAACTGCTTGCGTTGCGCGCTGTAGTCGATCGCGACGTCGAGCACGCGCTGCGTGAGCCCGAGCAGTTGCGCGGCGACCGCGAACGCGCCGTGGTCGAGCGCGCGGTTCAGCAGCGGCGCAGCCTCGTCGGCGCTCGCGATGCGCGTCGCCGCCGACGGCTCCCAGTCGAGCGTGAACAGCCGCCGCGACGGGTCGACGCTGTCGACCGCGCGCCATGCGCACTGGGCCGGATCGACGCGGTGCAGCTCGCCGCGGTGCTCGCACAGCAGCGTCTGCGCGACGTGCACGTCGGCCGCATACGGGTTCACCGGATGCACGAGCGCGACGCGTGCACGCCCTTCGGCGATGTCGCGCAGCAGCGCGTCGCGCCAGTCGCTCGCCGGCAGCCGCGCCAGCACGCCGGCCGACACGAGCGCCGTGTCGAGCAGCGGCTCGGGGCTGCCGAAATAGCCGTAGATCTGCGCGAGCAGCGCCCATTCCGCTTCGGTCAGGCCGAGGCCGCCGTGCGCCTCGGGCACCGACACGGCGGTCAGCCCCTGCGACGCGAACAGCGCCCACAGGTCGTCCGAGCGCCCGGTCGGCGTGGCCCAGAGCTCGCGGATCAGCTCGGGCGTCATCTCGGTCATCAGCAGGCGCTTCACGCTGTCCGCGAGCGCTTCCTGGTCTTCATCGAATACGAAATCCATACGATGTCCGTTCTGTAAGGGTGGCGCCGGCGCGCTTACGCGCGCGGCATGCCGAGCATCCGTTCGGCGACGATGTTGCGCTGGATCTCGTTGGTGCCCGCGTAGATCGTGCCGGCCTGCGCGAACAGGAAACCGTCGAGCCAGTGGCCGAGCGTCGCGTGCTGCGCGGCCGTCTGCGGGACGACCTCGCCGTGCGCGCCGAGGATGTCGAGCGCGGTCTGGTGCATGCGCAGGTCGAGCTCCGACCAGAACACCTTGTTGGTGCTCGACTCCGCGCCGATATGGCCGCCCTTCAGCAGCCGGCTCGCGGTCGCGTAGGTCGACAGTGCATACGCCTGCGCATCCATCCACGCCTGCACCACGCGTTCGCGCAGCGTCGGATCGCGGTCGGCGCTGTCGCGGTGAGCGAGGTACAGGTCGCGCAACGCCTGCGCGGTGCGCTGGAACCGTGCCGGCGAACGCAGCATCAGCCCGCGCTCGAACCCGGCCGTCGCCATCGCGACCTGCCAGCCCGCGCCTTCGGCCGCAAGCCGGTTCTCGACCGGCACGCGCACGTCGTCGAAGAAGATTTCCGCGAAGCCCGTCTGCCCGTTCAGCTGGCGGATCGGCCGCACCGTGATGCCCGGCGCGGACAGCGGCACCATCAGGAACGTGAGCCCGTGGTGGCGCGACGATTCGGGATCGCTACGGAACAGGCCGAACAGCCAGTCGGCCCACACCGCGCGCGTCGACCAGATCTTCTGGCCGTTCAGCACGTATTCGTCACCGATGCGGGTGGCCGTCGTGCGGATCGCGGCCATGTCCGAGCCTGCGTTCGGCTCCGACCAGCCCTGCGCCCACACGTGCTCGCCGGCCGCCATCGCCGGCAGGAAGCGCGCCTTCTGCTCCGGCGTGCCGAAATCCATCAGCGTCGGGCCGAGCAGGAAGATGCCGTTCTGGTTCACGCGCATCGGCGCGTCGGCGCGCCAGTACTCTTCCTCGAAGATCAGCCACTCGATCAGGTCGCAGCCGCGGCCGCCGAGTTCGCGCGGCCACGTGACCATGCTCCAGCGGCCCGAGTGCAGCGTGCGCTCCCATTCACGGTGCGCGGCGAAGCCTTCCTCGGTGTCGAAGCTCGGCAGCCGCTCGCGCGGCACGTGCGCGGCGAGCCATTCGCGGATCTCCGCGCGGAACGCCTGTTGCTTCGGCGTATAGATCAGGTTCATGCGCGTGCCTCCTCGGCGGTTGCCTGCGCGTCGAAACGCGCGTCGCGCTTCTCGACGAACGCGGCGCGCGCCTCCGTCGAGTCGTTCGTCATGTACGCCTGCAGCGTGAAACCCTGCTCCCAGCGGTACTTGTCCTCGAGATCGCCGTCCTCGACACCGTTCAGCGCCTCCTTCGCGAGCCGCACCATCGCCGGGCTCTTCTCGGCGATCTTGCGGGCGATCGCGAGGGCCGCGTCGCGCAGCGTGTCGCGCGTCACGACCTGCTCGACCGCGCCGAGGCGGTACGCTTCGGCCGCGTCGATCATGTCGCCGGTGAAGTACATCGCGCGCACCTTCTGCACGCCGAACAGACGCCGCAGATGCGCGCCGCCGCCCATCGCGCCGCGGTCGATCTCGGGCACGCCGAAGCGCGCGCAGTCGGCCGCGACGACGATGTCCGCCGCTCCGCAGATGCCGATCCCGCCGCCGAGCACGAAGCCGTGCACGGCCGCGATCACCGGCTTCGGGTTGCGGTGCACCGCGCGAAACGTCTCGTAGTTGCCTGCATTGACCGCCACGATCCGCTCCGGATGCGCGGCCAGTTCCTTGATGTCGACGCCCGCGCAGAAGCCGCGCCCTTCGCCGCGCACGACGATCACGCGCACGTCGTCGTCCTCGCCGAGCGCGTCGAGCGCGCGCGATAGCGCGTGCCAGCCCTGCGCGTCGAGCGCATTCACGGGCGGATGGGCGATCACCAGTTCGGCGATGCCATCGGCGCGATCGATCCGGAACGGCGTCGAGCCGGCCGGTTGGTTGGATGCTGTCATCTCGTCTGCCTCCCTGTGATTGTGTTCACGCGGCCTGTGCGGCCGGCGTGCCGCGCAGCGCCGCCAGCGCGTCGAGCCGCTCGCCGGCTTCCGCGACGATCCGCGCGATCAATGCGTCGCACGATTCGATCGCGCCGATCATCGCGGCCGCCTGGCCGCTCGGCAGCACGCCTTCATCCGGGCGGCCCTCGACGATCGCGCGCTGGATCAGGAACGGCGCGTTCGCCGCCATCAGCGTCTGGCTCGCGGTGTAGTCGTGCGAGCGAAGCGCCTTGATCGCGAGGCCGAGCATGTCGCTGGTGCTCAGGCCGTTCTGGCGGCGCCACGCTTCGGCGGTCTTCAGCGCGAACCATGTGCGGCGCAGCGGGCCGAAGCGTTCGAGCTTCAGCAGATACGGGTTGTCGATCATCCGTTGCGGCAGCCCGTCGAGTGCGTCCGATACGCGAATGCGGGCCGGATCGCCGACCGCGACGTAACGCTCGAGCGTCTCGCGCGGCACCGGCGATTCGGCGCTCATCAGGAAGCGCGTGCCCATCGCGATGCCGGCCGCGCCGTACGCGAGCGCGGCAGCCAGCCCGCGCCCGTCGAAGAAGCCGCCGGCCGCGACCACCGGCACCCGCACCGCGTCGAGCACCTTCGGCAGCAGCAGCGTGGTCGGCACCGAGCCGGTGTGGCCGCCGCCTTCCGCGCCCTGCACCGTCACGATGTCCGCGCCGAGTTCGACGGCCTTCGCCGCATGCTTCGGCGCGCCGACGGTCGGCATGCAGACGATGCCAGCATCCTTGAAGCGTCGGATCGTCTTCGCATCGGGCCCGCGGCCATAGCTCACCGCGCGCAGCCTGTGCTTGATCGCCAGCTCGACGACCTGCTGCGCGTTCTTCTGGAACATGTGGAAGTTGATGCCGAACGGCTGGTCGGTCAGCGACTTCACTTTCAGGATCTCGGCCTCGACCTGCTCGGGTTCGAGCGTCGCGCCGGCCAGGAAGCCGAAGCCGCCGGCGTTGCTGGTGGCCGCGACGAGCCGCGCATCGGCCACCCAGCCCATCGCGGTCTGCACGATCGGGTAGCGACAGCCGAGCAGGTCGCACAAGGGCGTATGCAGCGTCGTGCTCATGCGGCGGCTCCGTTGACGGCGACCGGTGCCTGCGTCTGCGCGTCGCTACGGTCCGCTCCGTTCGGCTGGCGCTGCGAGCTGGCCATGCTGCGCGCGTCGTAGCCGCCGAGGCGGTCGCCGCTCACCAGCTCGTTGTGCGCATGCGCGAAGTGATGCCATGCGAACGCCGCATCCATCGCCGCGCGCTTGCCCTGCAGCTCCTCGACGTGGTTCAGCGCCTGTTTCGTCAGCGTGAGCCCGAGGCGCGGCATCGTCGCGATCTTCGCGGCGATCGCGTAGGTCGCGTCGTGCAGCCGCTCGCGCGGCACCACGCGGTTGACCATCCCCATCTGGTACGCGCGCTCGGCCGGCATCCGCTCGCCGAGGAACAGGAATTCCTTCGCGATGCGCGGGTTCAGCTCGTACGCATGCGCGAAATACTCGACGCCCGGAATCCCCATCCGCACGACCGGATCGGCGAAGAATGCATCCTCCGACGCGACGATCAGGTCGCACACCCATGCGAGCATCAGCCCGCCGGCGATGCACGCGCCCTGCACCATCGCGATCGTCGGCTTCGGCAGGTCACGCCAGCGCCGGCACATTCCGAGGTACACCTCCTGCTCGCGTGCATAGAGGAATTCGCCGCCTTCCTTGTCGACGTGGTCGTACCACAGCGATGCGCGATCGAACGACTCGTGGATATCGCGGCCCGGCGTGCCGATGTCGTGGCCCGCCGAGAAATGCTTGCCGGCGCCCGCGAGCACGATCGCCTTCACCGCGTCGTCGTGCGCCGCGCGCCGGAACGCCGCGTCGAGCGCATACGTCATCTTCGAGTTCTGCGCGTTGTGATACTCGGGGCGGTTCATCGTGATCGTCGCGATGCCGCCTTCGACCGCGTAGTCGACGACACCGTCGCCGAAGGTCACCTGGGTCGCTTCCATGTCGGACCTCATCCCCGGCGCGGCGCCGGATTGTTGCGCACGATCGTCGCGCGCAGGTTGTGCGGATCGAGCGCGCGCACGACGCGCAGGTCTTCCGCGTTCGGCGGGGCCGTCGTGCCGAGGTCGGGCGCAGCGATCAGCGGGAAACCCGTCGCGTCCTGTACCTCGTCGAAGCTCACGCCCGGATGCAGCGAACGCACGCGGATCGCGTGGTCCGGGCCGCCGAAATCCATCACGCACAGATCGGTGACGATGCTTCGCAGGTCGACGAAGGTCTTCATCCCGGGCAGCCGGCGCGCCGGGTTGTAGCCGACCGTGCACACCATGTCGACTTCGCGTTCGACGAACGTGCGCTTGCCGTGGCCGCTGACGAAGAACGAATTCGCGTGGTTCGTCGTGTTGCCGGGGAAGCCGCGCGCGCCGAGCAATTGCGTTTTCGGGCGCGCGTAGTCGTCGCCGAGCCACGAGATGTTGGCCTGGCCGAAACGGTCGATCTGTGTCGGCATCACAAGCGCATGACGGCGGCCGTGCCACAGGCAGTCGAACACGCGCTCGTAGGTCATCCAGCCGCTCGCCTTCACGCGATAGCCGTCGGGGCGCGGGCCGAGCGGCACCGGCTCCTCGACGAGATACGCTTCGCCGTCGGTCAGCATCAGCCCGTTGTTGTACGCGAGCCGCGCGAGGCCGGCCGCGAGCCGCGGGCCCGTGCCGATGCCGGTCGCCAGCACTTCGCCGTCGTCGCGCCAGAGTCGCGCGGACGCGACGATCATCAGTTCCGCGAGGGAATGGTCGAGAGATTCGCTCACAGGCGCTCCTTTACAGAATCGGCAACGGCAGCGTCGTCACGTGCGACAGCCCGCCGACGCCTTCGAGGTACTGGCGTTCGTCCTGGCCCACCACGTCGCGCAGGTACGCCGTCGTTTTCGCGTCGTCTTCCGCGCTGGCGCAATACGCGCGCAGGTGCGGCAGGTCCCAGCCGTAGGCCGGCCCGCACGACGTCGGGTGCGCGCCGCCCGGCGCATGCACGACGCCGGTGACGAGCGAACGCTCGAACGGGTTGCGTTTGGCGGCGTCGAGGTCTTCGCTCGCGAGCGATGCGTCGACCGTTTCCGCCGACACGTAGCAACGCTGCGCGGCACGCGCCATCCACGCGTCGAAGAACGGATCGGGGCCGTCGATGCGCGTGTTGCCCATCCGGTCGGCCGCGTTCACGTGCAGCAGCGCGACGTCGAGTTCGATCGCGGGCATCGCGAGCAGCGTCTCGCCGTCGTCGTACGGCGATTGCACCGTGCGCAGTTGCGGCGCGTGATCGAGCAGCGCGGTGCCGAGCCCGGCACGGGTCGGCAGGAACGGCAGGCGCGCGGCGGCCGCGCGCAGGCCGAGCTGCAGCATCCCTTCGTCGAGTTCGAGCACGTCGACGCGGCCCTGCTCACGGGCCCGGCGGAAATGCGGTTCGAGCGGAATCACGTCGAGCGACACGAAGCCGAACACCACCTTGCGCACCTTTCCGGCCGCACACAGCAGGCCGACATCGGCGCCGCCGTACGCGACGATCGTCAGGTCCTTCAGGTTCGAGCGCGCGATCTCGCGCACCAGCGCCATCGGCTTGCGCCGCGGCCCCCATCCGCCGATGCCGATCGTCATGCCGTCGGCGAGTTGCGCGACCACGTCGCGCGCGGACATCGTCTTGTCGAGAGGTTTCATCGTCATCGTGCTGGCTTACCGGTATCCGATGCTGAAATCGTGGCCCCACTGGCTCACCTTCGTGGCCTCGAACACCGCGTGCTTCGACCAGTCGACCGTGAGGCCGCCGAAGCCGTATTCGAGATCGAAGCCGCCGGGGGTCTTCATGTAGAAAGAGATCATCTGGTCGTTGCAGTGACGGCCGAGCGTCGCGGACATCTTCACGTCGTGCGCAGCCACGCGGTCGAGCGCGCGGCCCACTTCGTCCATCGAGTCGACCTCGGCCATCACGTGCACGCAGCCCGACGGCACGGCCATCTCGAACAGCGCGAGGCTGTGATGACGCGCGTTGCGGCAGTGCATGAAGTGGATGCGCTTCTCGGGTTCCGCCGGATCGGGCGTGAACTTCACGCGATAGATGTCGGACAGCTCGAAGCCGAGCACGCCGCGCACGAATGCGTCGGTCGCGTCGAACTGCGGCGCGGGCAGCACCGCGTGGCCGACGCCCATGTCGCCGGTGACGAAGTGCGAGACGCCCAGCGGCGACACGAAGCGGCGGAAGTCGCAGCGCGCGCCCCAGTACAACTCGTGGCGGTTGCCGGACGGGTCGGTGCACCACGCCATCGCCTGCACGCGGCGCAGCGCGGCTTCGTCGCGGGTCGCGCGCACCGGCTCGACGCCCGCACGCTGCAGTGCCGCAAGCGCGGCATCGAACGCGGCGCCGTCGGGCAGTTCCCAGCCCGACGCGAAATAGCGGTCGGTCGAGCCGGGAACGATCACGTAGCGGAAATCGCGCTCGTCCATCTTCAGGTACAGCGCGCCGTCGGGCGCATCGAGCGCCTGCATGCCCAGCACGTCTTCCGCGTAGCGGCGCCACGCATCGACGCGCGTCGCCTCGACGACGACATAGCCAAGCGCACGGACATCGATCATGTCGGCCTCCTCCTGGTTCAGAATCCGTTGTTCGTGAAAGGATTCTGGCCGGTCGGGGGTAGCGTTACATCGTCTGTTGGGACGAGAGGCGGCGGGGAATTGGCGCGGCGTGGGAAAGCGTGGAAGCCCGGCGGGACGGGCTACGGGTGCGGATGGAGTCGGGGAGCAGGTGCGAGTTGCCGCAGCGCGGCAACCGGGATCAGTCGAAGGGGTTCAGCAACCTGACGCCGGTGCGGGCGAAATCCGCGACATTGCGCGTCACCACGGTGAGATCGTTGATCAGCGCGGTGGCCGCGATCAGCTTGTCGAGTTCGTGCGTTGGATCGGGCACGCGCAAATGCCCCCACATCTGGCTGATCTCGATGTCGACCGGCAGGATGTTCGGCGCATAGCCGGACAGGATCGTCGCCATCCAGGCCTCGAGCGCCGACGCCTGCGGGAGATCGCCGCGATGACGGATCAGATCGACGCCGCGGCGAAGTTCAGCAACCGTTACGACGGACAGGTAAAGCGGGCTTGCGTCCGCCGCGGCCTGCCTGAAGAACGCCCGCACGCCACGGTTGGTTCGCTTGCCCTTCCTGATTTCGCTGATGACGTTCGTATCAATCAAATACACGCCTGGCCTCGCCGGAATCCTGAACACGTTGAAAATCCGCGTCGTCGCCAACATCGGGCATGCTCATCAGCACTTGCGCAAATGTCTTTCGCTTCGGCCGGCCAAGCGCATCGGCCAGAATGGCCCGATGTTCGGCCTCGGCACTCCTGCCATTTGCCGCAGCCTGCTCGCGCAGGCTCTGAACGATACCGTCATCCACGTTACGCACCAGTAGATTTGCCATGATTCCCTCCATCCAGGTTTGATATCAATGATAGCGACACGACTGCGAATTGCAATCATTGCTATCACCGACATTGACGGAAGGAGGACGGTGGTTGGCGTCGGCGAACGGCAACGGGCCGCATGAATCCCCCCGGCGCGCGCTGCTCGCCCGACACGTCGAACTGCTGTTTGAAAGGTATGCCGGATCGGAACGGCGGGAAAGACGGCCGATCGGCCATTTACCGCTGAAACGCGTGCGCGGGCGCGCGCCGATCGAAGCGTGGCGGCGGCATTCAGCGCCGTCGCGCGCCGTACTCGCGACGGCCGTCAGCCGCCGCACCAGCCCCCGGTGCCCCGCCCGTATCGGCGCTGCCGGCAATCCCCCGCCCGGCACGCGCAACGCCAGCTCAACCGCTCAGAACCGATACGAAATCCCGATCTGCAACACCGGGTACCACCGATAGCGCGACATCACCTGCCGCAGCGAATCCAGCCCGCTCGCGACAAGGATCTGGCTCTTCGCCGGCCCAACCGCGGCCGCCAGTTCCGGCGACAGCGTGTACGAACATTTCGGTATCCCGTACGCCACGCCGAGATCGGCGACGAATCCCAGCCCTTTCGACGCCGGCCGGTGCCCGTAGCCGATCCCGAAGTACGGCATCACGGTCGGATAGCGCGCTTCCGCCACCGCGTTCATCCCCGGCATCGCCGGATAACGCTTGCCGCCGAACACGTAAGTCCCATTGGTCGGCACCGATACGCCGCGAATTTCGTCGTCGTTGAAACGCAGGCCGAGCGTCGCCCGGAAGCCGCTGCCGCGCCACGGAAAGATGTCCGCGTACAGGCCGCCCTGGCGCAGCTTCAGGTCGTCCTGATAGCGATTGCCGGCCACCGTGAAGTCATGCGAAAGGTCGATCGCATTGAAGTCCGCATGCGCACCCAGCATCGAATTGAAGCTCACGGCCGCGCCGATGCCGACGCCCTGCGTGCCGCCCTGCAGGTAGATCTCCTGCGCGTGCGCACTCGCGGCGCACATCACCGCGACCGCTGCCCATTGGTTCACTCTCGTTTTCACGGGCGCCTCCCCCGACATGTGCCGGGCGCGCCTCGCCAACGCATGGGGCCTACGCCGCCCTGCGTGATGCGAACCCCGGCACGACACCTTGCAAGCACGCTTGCTGTTCGACGGATCGGGAACGCGTTGCCCCGTGCGCATGGCCGATACGACATGCGCGGCATGTACGCCGCTCCACGCGGCGCCCACGGCCCGATCCGATTCCCCGTTTGTTTCGATGTCGTTGCATGCCGCCGATGCGTTCATCGTTGTTGCGCGTTTCGTTTGCACCGGCGGCACCGCGTCCACCGCAAAGCGCGTGCCATGCGGTGCAAACCGAAGCGGGACAAGCGTCATCGCAAAACGCGGACGATCACGCAGGCTTGTAATCGGAGGAAATGTTTCAGGAACGCATCGTTATTCGGCAGACGAAGTCGGAGCACGGGATCCGACGTGTCGCGCATCGATGCCGCAATGCGTGTTGAACTAGGCGGGACGGACTTCAGCGCATGTGCGTCGTCGTTGCCGTCAACGGCGTGCGGCGCAATACGCCGACGAATACGTTGCAGGGATGTGACCTCGCGCCGGTCGAGCGCGAGGCCGATGTGCGATTGCGCGTGGCGATGCAGGGTGAATACCGATGCGTGCGCATGCATCTTGTCCGCGTCGGGCACCGGAGTGATATGCGAGCCGAAGCGAATACCGAGAGCCGATCGACATGTCGGCCGGTATCGTCGACGATCTGGAGAGGAAGAAAAACGGGCAAAGTCAGCGCCGATGGAAACCGACACTCAAGCGCGGTCGCCCGAACGTGCTTCTCGCTACAACCCATACCCCCCGGACACATTCAACTGCTGCCCGGTAATGTAATTGGCCCGGTCCGACGCCAGAAACACTGCCGCCCGCCCGACGTCGTGCGCCTTCCCCCAGCGCTTGAGCGCGAGCATCTTCTGCGTCTCGTCGATCCAGGCCTGGTCGAACTGCCCCTGTTCGAGCAGCACCGGAAACATCCCGGCCTCGATCACGCCGACCAGGATCGAATTCGCGCGAATGTCGTAACGCCCTTCCTCGCGCGCCAGCCCCTTGACCAATGCCTCGTTCGCCGCCTTCGGCGCGACCGACAGCCCGTCGCGGTCGGGCCAGCGCAGGTGCCCGGCCGAGCCGAGCGTCACGAACGAGCCGCCGCCCGACGCGCGGAAGTGCGGCAGCGCGGCCTTCGCCGCCACGAAGAAGCCGATCGTCTCGACGTCGATCGCGCGGCGCCAGTCGTCGTGCGTCATGTCGCCGATATGGCGCTGGTTCACGAACGGCCCGGCCGCCCAGACGACCGTGTGCACGCGGCCATGCGCGTCGATCGCGGCCGCGAGCGCCGCGTCGACCTGGGCGGGATCGGTCACGTCCACGCAATGCGTGGTGGCCGCGACACCTTCACCGCGAATGTCGCGCGCGACGCGCTCGGCCACGTCGGCCTTGCTGCGATAGCCCACCGCGACCGGCACGCCGGCGCGCGCGAACTCGAGCGCGACACCCTGCCCGATCCCGCCGCTGCCGCCGAACACCAGCACCGCGCCCTGCGGAAACCCGTTGTCGTTCATGCGTTCATCCCGTTCGTGTGTCGCGGCGGCGCTCAGGCCGCCGTCTCGGTTCCCGCCCGCAGGCGGTACTTCAGCACCTTGCCGGCCGCGCTCGTCGGCAGTTGCTCGACGAACGTGAAATGCCGCGGCACCTTGTAGTTCGCCATGTTGCGGCGGGCCCAGTCGTTCAGCTCGTCGGCGTCGGCATGCGCACCCGGCCGCAGCACGACATACGCGTGCCCGACTTCACCGAGCCGCGTATCGGGCACGCCGACCAGCGCAACCTGTGCGATCGCCGGATGCGCGGCGAGCAGGCGCTCGATCTCGGCCGGATAGCAATTGAAGCCGCCGACGATGAACATGTCCTTGATGCGGTCGGTGATCTTCAGGTTGCCGCTCGCATCGACGCAGCCGAGATCGCCCGTATGCAGCCAGCCATCGGCATCGACGGTTTCGCGCGTCGCGTCCGGCTGGTTGAAGTAGCCGCGCATCACGTTGTAGCCGCGCACCCAGATCTCGCCGGTCTCGTCCGGCCCGAGCGGCTCACCGCCTTGGCCCGCGATGCGCAGCTCGACATCCGGCATCGGGCGCCCCGACGTATAGGCAACTGTTTCCGCATCGTCGCCCTGACGGCACAGCGTCGCGAAGCCGCACGACTCGGTCAGCCCGTAGCCGGTCAGCACCGTCTCGAAGCCGAGCTCCGCTCGCATCCGCTCGATCAGGCTCGGCGCGATCGCCGCTGCGCCCGTCACCGCGATCCGCAGCGACGACAGGTCGCGCGTCGCGCGATCGGGCGCGTCGAGCAGCGCGTAGTACAGCGTCGGCGGGCCGGGCAGCACCGAGACGCGGTCGTCGGCGACGCGCCGCAGCACGTCGGCCGGCTGGAACACAAGATGCGGCAGCACGGTCGCGCCGCTCGACAACGCGGCGAGCCAGCCGGCCTTGTAGCCGAACGTGTGAAAGAACGGATTGACGATCAGGTAGCGATCGTCGGCGCGCACGCCGGCGATCGCCGCCCACGCCTGCGCGGCGCGCAGGTTCTGGCCGTGCGCCGTCATCACGCCCTTCGGGCGGCCCGTCGTGCCGGACGTGAACATCAGGTCCATCACGGTGTCGGGCGTCACCTGTGCCTCGCGGTCGCGCACCGAGGCCAGCGGCACCTCGGCGCCGCGCGCGAGGAACGCGTTCCAGGTCTCGTCGCGCGCGCCGGGCGGCGGCTCGCCGTCGAACACGACGATGCGCTCGAGCGTCGCGGGCCGGTGCGGCGCGAGCATCGCCGGATAGGATTCGCCGAGGAAGGAGCCGCAGCAGAACAGCAGCCGTGCGCCGCCGTCGTGCAGGATCCCGCCCACCTCCATCCCCTTCATCCGCGTATTGACCGGCACGAGGATCGCGCCGACCGTGTGGATCGCCAGTGCCGCGACGATCCATTCCGGCAGGTTCGGCGCCCACACCGCGATGCGGTCGCCGGCCTCGATGCCGCTCGCGAGCAGCGCGCGGGCCGCGTCGAGGCGGGCCGCGTCGAGTTCCGCGTAGGTCAGCCGGCCATGCTCCGACTCGATCGCCGGATGCGCGCCGTGGCGCGCGGCTGCCCGCGCGATCAGCGCGGGCGTGGTCAGGATTTCGTTGTCCATCGTCATAGATCAGGGTGGCCGTGCGCGCCGCCGGCGCGCCGCGGCTCAGTCGGGAAACACCACGCGCAGCGCATCGCTCGCGGGTCGTGCGCAACAGGCGAGCGTCCAGCCGGCCGCGATCTCGTCGTCGTCGAGCACGTGGTTGCTGTCGAGCGCGACCTCGCCGCGCTCGATCCTGCACATGCACGCGCCGCATTGCCCCATCCGGCAGGAATTCGGCGCTGGCACGCCCGCGCGCAGCATCGCGTCGAGCAGCGTTTCGCCAGGCGCGCTGTCGAACGCGAACGCGTCGCCGTCGAGCACCGTCTCGATCGCCGCGCCGTCGCCGGACGCTGCGGCCGCCGCTGCGTTCGACGCCGCCGTATCAGCAGCCTGCGCCGGCGCATCGGGCAACGACGCAAAGCGCTCGACGTGCACGCGCGCCCTCGGCAGCCCGAGGCCGAGCATCGCGGCCAGCGCGTTCTCCATGAACAGCGCGGGCCCGCAGATGAACGTCTCCTGCTGGCTGAACGGCCGAGCCAGTTCCTCGAGATGGCGCTGCTGCGGGATACCCTGCACGCTGTCGAGCCAATGGATCACGCGCACGCGGCCCGGATGGCGCTGCGCGAGCTGCTGCAGCTCGGCGCGGAAAATCACCGAGCGTTCGTCGCGGTTCGCATAGATCAGCGTCAGCATCCCGCGCCCGTGCACGAGCGCCGATTTCAGGATCGACAGCACCGGCGTGACGCCGCTGCCGCCCGCGAACAGCAGCAGGTCGCCGTCGAGCGTGCGCGGCGTGAACACGCCGGCGGGCGGCAGCACATCGAGTGTGTCGCCCGCCTTCACGCGGTCGCACAGCCAGTTCGACGCGCGGCCGTCGCGCACGCGCTTGACGGTGATCTTCGGCGCGGCGTCGATGCCCGGCGCGCTCGACAGCGAATAGCAGCGCGCGACGGTCGCGTCCGCGTACGGCACGTTCAGCGTCAGGAACTGACCGGGCCGGTACGCGAAGGCGTCACGCAACGCGGCCGGCACGTCGAACACGAACGAGCACGCGTCGTCGCTTTCGGCAATCACTTCGGCAACGGTCAGCCGATGGAAGCGCGAATCGCTCATGGCCGGCTCCTCACGTCACGCGGCCGCACGGGCCACCGGCGCGCCGGGCGTCGTGTAGGCACCGTCGAGATAGACGAGCGGATCGACGTCGCCGCTCATCAGCACCTCGCGGATGCGCCCGATGAACACCGTATGCGTGCCGTATTCGAAGCGGCCGTCCTGCTCGCACACGAGGCTCGCCTGTGCATCACGCAGATACGGCACGCCGTGCGGCGATGTGTGCCAGTCGCCGGTCGTGAAGCGCGCCTCGCCCTTCAGGCGGCCGCTGCAGTCGATCGCGATGCCTTCGTGGGCCGCCGACAGCACGTTCACGCAAAACCCGGCGCCCGCGTCGAGCGGCGGATACAGCGATGCGGTGCGGTTGATGCAGATCAGCAGCGAAGGCGGATCGGTCGACAGCGAATCGACCGCCGTCGCGGACATCGAATAGCGCCGGCCGTCGTGCGCGCTGCTGATGACCGTGACGGAGCGCGCGAGGCGGCGCATCGCGAGCAGCATGTCGGTGCGCAGCGGATGGGTGGTGAGATCGCTCATGTTCGGACTCCGTCAAGTTCAGTCGTGGATGGCCGGGCGGGCTGCCCGCCGGCGTCGGCTGCGCGAGCAGCCAGGTGGTCGGCGGCGAGATACCCGAAGGTCATCGCCGGACCGAGCGTCGAGCCCGCGCCGGGGTAGCTCGCGCCCATCATCGAGGCGCTGGTGTTGCCGATCGCGTAGAGGCCGTCGATCGGCTCGCCGTCGGCGCGCAGCACGCGAGCGTGCACGTCGGTGACGAGCCCGCCCTTCGTGCCGATGTCGCCCGCATCGATCCGCACCGCGTAGAACGGCGCCTGGTCGACCGGTCCGAGGCACGGGTTCGGCTTGTTCTGCGGATCGCCGTAGTACGTGTCGAACAGGTTGTCACCCTTGCCGAACGCCTCGTCGATCCCGGTGACCGCGTAGCGCGCCATGTCGCGCAGCGTGTCGTGCAGGCCGGCGGCGTCGACGCCGATGCGCGCAGCGAGCGCGTCGATCGTGTCGGCTTTCACGATCACGTCGCGGAACGCGGCCGGAATCCGCGAATCGGGCATCATCGACGCCGGCATGATCGGCCCGCACGGATACTTGCGGCGAAACCGCGCGTCGAACACCATCCATGCCGGCACGCTCGCACCGGTGCGCGCATGGTCGCGATACATCGCCGGCACGAATTCGGAATACGGCGCGGCTTCGTTGACGAAGCGCTTGCCGAGGCTGTTCACGATCACGCAGCCCGGCAGGTTGCGTTCGACGAACAGCGCGCGCTGCTTCTCCTCGCCGGCGACACCGACCGTCGGCGCGCCCCACACGTGCTCCATCAGCGCCAGCGCGGCGCCGAGCCGATGGCCTTCGGCGATCGCGTCGCCGGTATTGGCGGGCGGCGTCGCACTCCACTGCGCCTGTGTCGGCTGCGGCAGATAGCGCTCGCGCATCGGCTGGTTGCGCTCGAAACCGCCCGCGCCGAGGATCACGCCGCGCCGCGCGGCGATCGTCACGGGTTGACCGAAGCGCTGCGCGCGCACGCCGGTCACGCGGCCGTCCACGTCTAGCAGGTCGCGCATCGGCGTGTCGAGCCACACGGGCACGTTGCGGTCGAGCAGCGCGCGGCGCAACCCGCCGATCAGCGCGTTGCCGAGCGTCAGGCGCCGGTCGCGCCGCGTGCGGCGGCGCATTCCGATATCGAGCCAGTAGCGGCCGAACTGCACGATCGCGAGCTTCATGAAGCCCGGCCCGCGCGCGAACAGCGTGTGCGCTTCCTTCGACGTTACGGCCACGCGCCCGCCGATCAGCGTACCGGGCGACGCCGGCCGCAGCCGGTCGAATTCGTCGCCGAGCAGCCCGCCGTCGAACGGCATCGGATCGAGCGCGCGGTAGCCCGGCATCGCGCCCGGCACCTTCTGGAAATAGTCCGCGTACTTCGGCAGCGACTGGTAACGCACCGGCGTCTTCGATTCCAGGTAGCGCAGCATCTCCGGCGCGCGGTCGAGATAGGTGTCGATCTTCTCGGGTGTCGATTCGCCGGCCACGCAGGCGTCGATGTAGCCGCGCGCGGCCTCGCGCGAATCGGTCGCGCCCAGTTCGGCGATATGGTGGTTGCACGGCACCCAGATGCCGCCGCCCGAGACGGCCGACGTGCCGCCGTACAGCGCCGTCTTCTCGATCACGACGACGGACAGGCCGCGGTCGGCCGCGCGGCACGCGGCGAGCAGCGCGCCCGCGCCCGAACCGACGACCACCACGTCGAACACGTATTGCTGTGCTTGCGGGTCGTTCATCGTGTCCCCGTCAGATGAAGAAGTCGGTGTTCTCGCGGCCGAGCATCACGGCGCCGAGGTTCTGGCCGAAACGGTCCACGTTGTTCGCGTAGTGCGCGCGGGCCGCATGCAGGTCGAGGAAGCGGCGCACCAGCGGGTTGCGGTGATAGATGCCGTTGCCGCCCGCGTAGCGCAGCAGCGCGTTCGCGGCCTGCGCGCAACGCTCGGCGACCTGCGCGGACTGGTAGCGGAAATGCACGCGGCGCTCGATCGACACGGCCGGGCCGCCAGTGACCGACGCCATCAGTTCCGCGAAATTGCGCTTGAGCAGCACCTTCATCTCGTCGATCGCGACGGCCGCGTTCGCGCACGCGTTCTGCGCACCCGGATCGTCGGTCGTCTTCGCACCGCTGTTGGCCGACACGCGCGTCGCCGCATAGCCGGTGAAATCGTCGAGCGCGCCCTGCAGCGCGCCGATGCACGACGTGCACACCGCGCGCACGAAGATCTGCGCGAACGGCAGCTTGAACAGCGGCGCATCGTTGACGGCGAGGCCGGGGCTCGTGCCCATCATCCCGTCGATCGCCTTGTGCGTGCGGTATGCCGGCACGAACACGTCGTCGACGACGATGTCGTGGCTGCCCGTCGCACGCAGGCCGAGCACGTCCCAGTCCTGCTGGATCCGGTAGTCGGATTTCGGCAGCAGGAACGTGCGGTACTCGGGCGGCTGGCCGGCTTCGGCCGGCGGCACGAGCGCGCCGAGGAACACCCATTCGCACAGTTCGCTGCCGCTCGAGAACTTCCAGTGGCCCGACAGGCGGAAACCGCCGTCGACCGGCGTCACGCGGCCCACCGGCATGTAGGTCGACGCGATCAGCGTCGCCGGGTCGTCGCCCCACACGTCCTGTTGCGCGCGCTCGTCGAACAGCGCGAGCTGCCAGTTGTGCACGCCGACGACGCCGTACACCCACGCGGTCGACATGCAGCCGCGCGCGAGCGCCATCTGGATGTCGAAGAACGCCTGCGGATCGAGCTCGTAGCCGCCGTAGCGCTTCGGCTGCAGCACCTTGAAGAAGCCGGCGGCCTGCATGTCGGCGATCGTCTCGGCCGGGATGCGGCCCTGCGCTTCCGCCTGCGCGGCGCGGCCGGCCAGCGTCGGCGCCAGTGCCTCGGCCCGGGCGATCAGCGTGGCGGCCAGTGCGTTCGAATCGTTGTCGCGATGCACGAATGTCTCCTGTGAAGCGGGTGATGCGCCGCGGCGCGTGCCCCGCTCTCGTTCAAAGTTGTTCGGCGCGGCCTGGCCGCGGGCGATGCTCGCCACCACCGATGGTCGGCTTCGCACGACCGCGCCGCATCGTCCGACCGGACGGGACGACGGGCGCGGCCCGGTGCATCACGCGCAGGCGCGCTCCTTCTCCTTGTTGAAGAACGGGATCACGTGCTCGCCGATGTTGCGGATCGTCTCCATCTGCGCTTCGTGCGGCACCGTGCCCATCTGGCACAGGAACAGCACTTCGTCGACACCGGCTTCCTGCAGGCGGCCAACATAGCCGATGCAGTCGTCCACCGTGCCGTACGCATGGTTCGGGTTCATCATCGCGAGCGCCGGGTCGGCGAAGTTCACGACGACTTCCTCCGACGCAAAGCGCGAGCGGATCACCATCTCGCCGGAATCGGCCTGCACGAGGTCGTCGCCCCACTTCGCCGGGTCCGGACGCTCGCCGCCCGTGTACCAGTACGCGAGCGATTCCATGAAGTAGCGCTGGCCGCGGATGCCGATCTTGCGGGCGGCCTGGCCGTCGGCCATCACGACCGTCGGGCACAGTGCCGCGAGGTGCTGGGTCGGGCGGAAGCCGACCTGGTCTTCAGGCTTGCGGTTCGCCCAGGCTTCGCGGTACACGGCGTTCTTCTTCGCGACTTCGTCGGGGCCGCCGAAACCGAGCACCAGCGCGCCCATCCCGCGCTGGCCGGCGCGCAACAGCGCGTCGGTGTTGGTGCACGCGAGGTACATCGGCGGGTGCGGATCCTGGAACGGCTTCGGATGGATCGGGCGCTTCGGAATCTTGATGTACTTGCCGTCGTGCTCGATCTCGTCCTGCACGAACATCTTCGGCACGAGGTACATCGATTCGTCGATCATCGGCTGCAGTTCGTTGAGGTCGTAGCCGAACGCGCCGGCTTCCTGCTGGCTGCCGCCCTTGCCGACGCCGAAGTGCACGCGGCCGCCGGACAGGATGTCGAGCAGCGCGACGCGCTCCGCGACCTTGATCGGGTGGTTCATCGCCGGCGGCAGGCACACGACGCCGTGGCCGAGACCGATGCGCGTCGTGCGGCCGGCCAGGTATGCAAGGAAGGTTTCCGGCGCGCTCATGTGCGCATAGTTGGTCAGCGACGTGTGCTCCACGCACCAGATCGTGTCGAATCCGACCTGCTCGGCGAGCAGCGCCTGTTCGACCGTTTCCTTGAACACCCGGTGGTCGCCCTCGCGCGATGCGTCGGTGGTCTGGGCTTCGTAGATGAGGGAAAACTTCATTGCTTGCGTCTCCATGTATGTTGGACGAGTCGGGGTCGTGCAGCCCGCCCGCACGATACGGACGAAGCGCGACGGTCCACGAATGGAAGTGTCGGCGCGCCGACTGGCGCGGGCATCATCTGTTCGGAGTAGCTACACGCCTGCGGGGACAGAGGGGTTTCACCGTCGTCCGATCGGACTGCGTAGGCGCGCGAACGGCGCGCTAGCATCGAACGGCGGCGCGTTGCACGCCGCCCACATCAAGACAAGGGAGATCCGGGATGAAGGTATCGATGCTGCTGTATCCGGTCGACAACATCGACACGGCGCTGCCGCTGTTCGTCGACGGGCTGGGCCTGAACGTGAAGTTCCGCGACGGCGACCGCTATTGCGCGCTCGACGGCGGCCCGCTGACGATCGCGCTGGTCGCGGGCGACGAGCAGATCGTCGAGCGCGCGGCGCTCACGCTGCGCGTGGACGAGGACGACGACCTGTATGCGGCGATGGCGCGGGTCGTGAAGGCCGGCGCGTCGGTGCGCGTGCCCGTGCAGGCCGGGCCGCACGAATACCGCGCGGTACTGGAGGACAAGAACGGCGCGCTGCTCGTGATTTCGCAGAAACGGGCCGCATGACGTGCCACGGCGCGGGTGCCGGATGCGGGCACCGCGCGCGTGGCGAGCCGGTTACGCGTCCGCGCCCGGCGTGCTCAGGTCGCTCGCTTCCAGCAATTCGAGCAGCGTGCGCGCCGGTGGGCTGAGCCGCTTCGCGGCCAGCGCGATGAATTCGATGTCGGGCAGCACGGGCAGCGCGTCCCCGTTGACCAGCGGCGCGAGCCCGCGCGTCGACAGATAATGCGACGTCGCGGTCAGGCCGAGCCCCGCGCGCGCGGCCGCGATGCAGCCCGGCTGGCTGCTGCTCGAACACACCACTTCCCAGCCGATCCCCTTCTCCGCGAGCGCGTTCAGGACGATCGCGCGCGTGACGCTCGGCTCGGCGACCAGCACGAGCGGCAGCGGCCGCTCCGGATCGACCACGGTGCCGGGCCGCGCGACCCATTCGAGCCGCGTGCTCAAGAGCGGCGTGCCGCGCCGCTCGCCGAGCCGCCGCTTGCCGATCATCAGGTCGAGCGCGCCCGCGTCCAGCCCTTCGTAAAGCCGGCTCGTCATGCCGGTGGTAATCTCCAGCGCGACATCCGGGTGCGCGGCGCGAAACCCGGCGAGCACGTCCGGCAACGCGACGAGCGCGAGGTCGTCCGGCGCGCCGAGCCGCACCAGCCCCTGCAGCCGCGGCTTGCGGAACTGCGATTCCGCGCGGTTCAGCGCCTGCAGGATCACGTTCGCATGCACGAGCAGCGCCTCGCCGTCGGCCGTCATCGCGATCGAATGCGTGTCGCGCACGAACAGCCGCCGGCCGACGCTCTCTTCGAGACGACGGATGTGTTCGCTGACGCTCGACTGGTTGAGCCCGAGCTGCCGGCCCGCTTCGGTGAAGCTGCGGCAGTTCGTGACGGTCGCGAACGTGTTGAGCCAGACGGGATTGAGCATCCTGCATTGTCATCGGTATTTCCAATGACAGTCAACGCCTTGAGGCGGCTTCCCGATGACCAACGGAATCGGTACCATCGTGCGCTTGAGGACCGGCAGGCGCCGCGCGACTGCGCAACGGCGCCACCTGCGCCGGGCCTTCGCACCACCGATTTCGCCATGTCCCGGGAACCCACACACTCCGCGCTGCTCTGGATCGTCGCCGCTGCGTTCTTCATGCAGTCGCTCGACACGACGATCGTCAACACCGCCCTGCCTTCGATCGCGCAAAGCCTGCACGCGTCACCGCTCGCGATGCAACCGGTCGTGGTCGTCTATACGCTGACGATGGCGATGCTCACGCCGGCGTCCGGCTGGCTGGCCGACCGGTTCGGCACGCGCCGCGTGTTCTCGCTCGCGATTCTCGTGTTCGTGCTCGCATCGATCGGCTGCGCGGCGTCGCATACGCTCGGCCAGCTCGTCGCCGCGCGCGCGCTGCAGGGTATCGGCGGCTCGATGCTGCTGCCGATCGGGCGGCTCGCCGTGCTGCGCCGCGTGCCGGGCGAACAGTACGTCGCGGCGATCGCGTTCGTGTCGATCGCCGGCCAGCTCGGCCCGATCGTCGGGCCGACGCTCGGCGGCTGGCTCACGCAGGCGATTTCGTGGCACTGGGTGTTCATCGTCAACGTACCGGTCGGCGTGGTCGGCTTCATCGCCGTGCAGCGCTACCTGCCGCACGACCAGGCGCAACTGCCGCCGCCGTTCGACTTCGTCGGCTGTGCGCTGCTGTCGGTCGCGATGATCGCGCTGTCGCTCGCGATCGACCCGCCGATGCCCGCGCATCGCGCCGCGTGGGCGGCCGGGCTCGCCGTGGTCGGGCTGGCGAGCGCGCTCGCGTACCTGCCGCATGCGCGACGCCGCGCGCAGCCGCTGTTCCGGCTCGGGCTGTTCCGCGAGCCGAACTTCGGTTCGGGGCTGCTGGGTAACCTGCTGTGCCGGATCGGCACGAGCTCGGTGCCGTTCATGCTGCCGCTGCTGATGCAGGTGCAACTCGGCTATACGCCGCTGCAATCGGGGCTGATGATGCTGCCGGCCGCGATCGCGGGCGTCATCGCGAAACGCTGGATCGCGCCGCTCGTGAAGCGTTTCGGTTACGCCACGTTCCTGGTCGTGAATACGGGGATTGTCGGGTGCGCAATCGCGGGGTTCGCGCTGGTGTCGGCGCGGCCCGCGCCGCTACTGGAGGGCGCGCTGCTGATCGTGTTCGGCGCGGCGAACTCGATGCAGTTCGCGGCGATGAACGGCGTGACGTTGAAGGGGCTGTCGCATGCCGACGCCGGCAGCGGCAACAGCCTGTTCACGATGATGCAGATGCTGGCGATGGGGCTCGGCGTGTCGATCGGCGGCGGCCTCGTCAACCTGTTTGCCGCCTATTGGGGCTCGATGGCGCACGGGTTCATGCTGTCGTTCACGTGCATGGGCGTGGTGACGCTGCTGTCGTCCGTCGTGTTCCGGCGGATCGATACGGCCGCGCCGCCGGCCAATGCGGCAGCGCGCCCGTCCGCGTGAGCGCGGCCGTCAGTTCGCCTGGCGGCGCTCCACAACGCGCTTGAGCACCCAGCGAATCGAGGAACCGTCGGCCGGCGGCTGCGCGACGCGGTATTCGTCGATTTGGAGCGTGTACAGGTAACCGGGCTGGTACGCGAAGCCTTCGATGCCGGCGTACCACAGGCTCCACGGCTCGTTCGGGCTGTTGCGCACCTGCAGGCACTCCATCGGCGCGACGCCCGTGCAGCGCGCGGATTGCGGCGCGACATAGACAGTCTTGGTCACCGGCTTGCTGTCGGCCGGGCGCACGGCGTTCGACGCCGTGGCGACTGCGTCGGTCTGGCATCCGACGAGGAGCGTGCTGCCGGCAATGATGGCCGCGCCGAGCAGCGTTCTGGATTGGCGAATCATCTGATGTTCCTCAGGAAGCGTTGGAGGGCCGATTAGAGGCCCCCTCGGCAAGAAAGTTCACAAATAGCTTACAGAAGAGGATCCGCCACGTTCATTCGTGGGATGTCGCGCGCGAGCCGATGCGTTACCGTGATCCGGTTCAGCCGCGCGCATCGCCGCCGGCGGCTCGCACGTGCACACCGGGCGACGGGGCCTGTTCCCACCCTGCCGACCCGGTGGCCGCAACAGGAGACAACCCGAATGACCACGGCGCCCGCGGCCCTGCCGCCCCATCTTGCCCAGTCGAAACTGACGCTCGAACAGTTCGACGCATTGCTCACGACGATCTACGAAGGCCCGCTGGAAGACGTGCCGTGGGGCGGCGCGCTGGAGCAGATCCGCATCCACCTGCACGCGAACTACGTGACGATGATCCTGCGCTGGCCAGCCAGCGGCCATGCGGGGCTGATGATCAATGCGTCCGAGCACAATGCACCGCTGCCGGGCGTCGCATCGTACAACACCTATTACTACGCGCTCGATCCGTTCGTGAACCTGCCGAGCGATCGCGTCGTCACCGTCGACGAGTTGCTCGGCGTCGGCGTCTGGCGCAACAGCGCGATGTATCGCGAGTTTCTCGAGCCGTTCGACGTCGGGTACCTGATGGGTGCGGACCTGCGCACGTCCGACGGCATCGAGTGCCGTTTCCGCGTGTGCCGCTCGCATCGCGGCCGCGCGTTCTCGGCGACCGACAAGGCCGTCTGCAACGCGCTGCTGCCGCACCTGAAGCGCGCGGTGCGGCTGCACGCGAAGTTCGGGATGGTCGAATCCGAGCGCACGCTGTACGCGAGCACGATCGACCGCATGCTCGTCGCCACCGCGATCCTCGACGAGCGCGGCGCGATCATGAAGACCAATTGCGTCGCGGACGAGATCTTCGCCGAATGCGACGGCCTGCGCGTGCGCGGCGACGCGCTCGAAGCGTCGTATCCGCTGGAGGATCGCAAGCTGCAGAAGCTGATCCGGCAGGTGCTCGCGGAGCGCGCGGGCGGCGCGCCGTCGGTCGCGCAGGCGATCGCCGTGCCGCGCCCGTCCGGCAAGCCGCCGCTCGGCGTGCTGATCCGCGCGGTGCCGCTCAGCGAATGGTCCGAGGACAATCCGCGCCGGCCGGCGTGCGCGATCTTCATCCGCGATGCCGAGCGCAAGTCGCAGGCATCGCACGACATCGTGCGCAAGCTGTTCGACCTCACGCCGGCCGAAACCGCGCTGGCGCTCGCGCTCGTCAACGGGCAGACGCTCGAGGAAGCGGCCGACGAGCTCGAGATCAGCAAGAACACCGCGCGCTCGCATTTGCGCGCGATTTTTTCGAAGACGGGGGTCACGCGGCAGGCGACGCTCGTCAGGACGTTGCTGAACAGCGTGCTGTCGCTGGGGTGATGCCTTCGTGACGACGGCCCCGCCATCGAATCCGCCTAGTCCGTTTCAACGTCGAAGCACCGGCGCTTGCCGCCTAACCTGTCTCTCCACTCAGTGCCCCAGGAGACAGGCATGGAAAGCTTCGCAGGAAAAGTCGCCGTCGTGACCGGTGCGGCGACCGGCATCGGACGACAGGCCGCGCTGTGCTTCGCCGAAGCCGGCGCGCAGGTGGCACTGCTGGACACCGTCGTGTCCGCCGCGGAAGACGTCGCGCACGCGATCGAGCGCACCGGCGCCAAGGCGATCGTGCTGCGCACCGACGTCTCGCGCGCCGACGACGTGCGCGACGCGATCGACACGACGGTCGCCACGTTCGGCCGTCTCGACATCGCATTCAACAACGCGGGCATCGCTCCGCGCGGTGCGCCCGTCGCCGAATTCGACGAAGACGAATGGGATCGCACGATCGCCGTGAACCTGAAAGGCGTGTGGCTGTGCATGAAGCATCAATGCCGGCACATGCTGCAATCCGGCGGTGGCGCGATCGTCAACACGTCGTCGATCATGGGCCTCGTCAGCGGGCCCGGGCTCTCCGCGTATTCGGCATCGAAGAGCGGTGTCATCGGCCTCACGAAATCGGTGGCGATCGACTATGCAAGCCGCGGCATCCGCGTGAATGCCGTGTGCCCGGGCGGCATCGCCCATACGGCGATCACCGACCGCCCGGAAAACCGCGACGACATGGCGCGACTGACGCAGGCCACGCCGATGGCGCGGCTCGGCGAGCCGCGCGACATCGCGGAAACGGTGATGTGGCTGTGCTCGCCCGCCGCGCGCTTCGTCACCGGTCAGGCAATCGCCGTCGACGGCGGGTTCACCGTGTGGTGATCGTGTACCATCGATGCTTCCCGACCTGCCTGATCGCGCTGCGTTCGTCCGCCCGGCTCCACGCGTACGATCCGCGCAGCGCACCCCCGCTTCGCATGACCTCACCCGTTCCGTCCGACACCGCGCTGCGCCCGTTGCCGATCGATGCGCTGACCGTGCCGGCCGCGCTCGACGGACGCACGGGCACCAACCGCTCGAACAGCGCGCATCCGCAAATTGCCGCGACCAACGACCTCGACGCGGTGCGCGCCTGGCTCGCACGCTTCGTCGATACGCCGACCACGTTCCAGAACTATCGCAAGGAAGCCGAACGCCTGCTGCTGTGGGCCGTGATCGCGTGCGGCAAGCCGCTGTCGTCGCTCACGCACGAGGATCTGGTCGTCTACCGGCAGTTCCTGCTCGCGCCCGCGCCGGCCGAGCTGTGGTGCGCGAACGGCGGGCGCAAGCATCCGCGCGACGATCCGCGCTGGCGGCCGTTCTACGGGCCGCTGTCGGCGGCCAGCCAGCGACAGGCGCTGGTGATCCTGAACGTGATGTTCTCGTGGCTCGTGCAGGCCGGCTATCTGGCCGGCAATCCGCTCGCGTTGTCGCGGCAGCGGCAGCGCCGGCCCGCGCCGCGCGTCACGCGCCATCTCGGGCAGCCGCTGTGGCAGTCGGTCAAGGACGCGATTGCCGCGATGCCGCGCGACGACGCGCGGGCGGGCTTCCATGCGGATCGCGCACGCTGGCTGTTCACGCTGCTGTATCTCGGCGGGCTGCGCATCACCGAAGCGGCCGATACGACGATGGGCCAGTTCTTCTGCCGGCGCGACACGGACGGGCGCGACCGCTGGTGGCTCGACGTGACGGGCAAAGGCGGCCGGCAGCGGCTCGTGCCGGCCACCGACGAAATGATGGCCGAGCTGTCGCGCTACCGGCGCGCGCATGGCCTGCCCGCAATGCCTTCCGACGGCGAGCCCACGCCGCTCGTGCTGCCGGTCGGCCAGGCGCGCAAGCCGCTCACGCGCGCGGCGCTGCACCGGATCGTGAAGCAGGTGTTCCTGCACGCGGCCGACCGGCTGCGCGCGAACGGCGAAGCCGGCGAGCAGCAGGCGCGCGTGCTCGAACAGGCGTCCGCGCACTGGCTGCGCCACAGCGCGGGCTCACACATGGCCGACGGCCGCGTCGACCTGCGGCTCGTGCGCGACAACCTCGGCCACGTGTCGCTCACGACGACGAGCCAGTACCTGCACGCGGACGACGATTGGCGGCACCGCGAGACGGAGGAGAAACACCGGATCGGGTGGTAGGTGTGCACCGATCCGACGGGTCGCGGCTCGCGCAACGCGTCCGCGCTCAGTGAGCGAGTTCGAGCCCGCCCAGGCCGCCGTTGCTGCGGCATTTCGCGCGATCGCTTTTCTCCGGCACATCGATCTGGCCGCACAGCACGTCGATGCGCTTGCGGTAACTGTCGATCAGGCACTGCGTCGTCGTGCAGCGGTTACGCGCCTTCAGCCACGCCTTCTGGGTCGCCATGAACTGCTCGTACTCGGGCGGATCCTCGACCGGATAGTTGCTGAAATCGTAGAGCATGTGCTGGTAATCCGCGTTGAGCGCATCGTCGAGACGCGACAACGCCGGATTGGCGCAGATTTCGCGCTCCACGAACGTGGATGCCTTCGCGCAGTTGAACGACGCGGCGTGCGCGCCGGTCATGCCGGTCATGCCGGCCGCGACGGCCAGCGCAACGAGCCATGCTTTCATGTGGGTGCCGTAACGAAGAAAACGGCGGCCGCGGATCGGCTCGCCGTGACGGACGAACGGGAATGCCCGTCGCCGGGACCCGGCAGCTTAGGTCAACGCGCGTCGCATTTCAATACGCTGCCCCGCATCCCGGCACCCGCGCCGCATGGCACGGCACGGCATGCCCGATCAGTACACGGCTACCCAGTGCCCGGGCACCCACGCCCAATGATTGCCGGCCCAGCGGTAATGCCCCTTCGCCCAGTGATAGCCTGGCGCGGGCATCGGCGGCGCCACCTCGACGACGGGCGCCGGCTGCGGCGGCCGCACGGGTTCGACCACGCACGCGGACATCAGTGTCGCACTGGCCGCTACCAGCACGGCGAGCGAAGCGGTCCGGATCTTCATCATGTTGCATTCTCCCTTTTGTGTAATGGATGGGTCGCTGGCGATGCGGCAACGCGTTACGTCATGCGGCTCCGCGAATCAAGCCGCTCATCGGCCGCGTCGCACCGCTTTCCGCGAACAGCGCGGACGCGGTGCGGTGCGGATCGAGCCGCAGACTTTCGGCGGCGGCGCCCGCGATCAGGGCGTCGAGCGATGCGGTCGGCTTCAGGTCGCGCCCTTCGTACAGGTCGCCCGGCCGCAAACCCGGCCAGTCGGCGATCACACGGCCACCCGAGACCGCGCCGCCCGCGAGCATCGCGACCGACGCCTGCCCGTGATCGGTCCCGCCCGTGCCGTTCGCGGCGGCCGTGCGGCCGAACTCGGTCGCGACCAGCACCGTGGTCTGCTGCCACG
>NZ_JAAGPO010000366.1:0-4782 GCF_017104825.1 Burkholderia sp. Ac-20345
TCGCATCGGCACCGGCGAATCGGAGGGCTTCCGGCCGGGCGTGCCCGCGCTGACGCATTTTCCGGTGGACGCGTGGCGCCACGCGATCGACCGCGCGCTGCGCCGCGCCGGCCGCGACCTGCTCGGCTATGGCGATCCGCTCGGCGAGCCCGCGCTGCGCGAATCGATCGCGCGCCACCTGGCCGTGACCCGCGGCGTGCGCTGCGATCCCGAGCAGATCGTGATCACGGAAGGCGCACAGGGCGCGATCGCGCTGTGCGCGCAGTTGCTGACGAACCCGGGCGATACGGTGTGGGTCGAAGAGCCCGGCTATCGCGGTGCGCGCACCGCGATGCAGGCGGCCGACCTCGACGTCGTGCCGATGCCGGTCGACGCGGAAGGGCTGCGCACGGAAGAAGACGACTGGCGCGAGCGGACGCCGCGCCTCGTCTATACGACGCCGTCGAACCAGTTCCCGACCGGCGCCGTGCTGTCGATCTCGCGCCGGCTCGCGCTGATCGATGCGGCGCGCCGGCATCGCGCGTGGATCATCGAGGACGACTACGACAGCGAATTCCGTCACACCGGCGAGCCGATCGGCGCGATGCACGGGCTCGCGCCCGATTCGCCCGTCGTCTATCTCGGCTCGTTCAGCAAGACGATGTTTCCGGCGCTGCGGATCGGTTTTCTCGTGCTGCCCGACGCGCTGCTGGCCGCGGTGCGGCCGGTGCTGCCGGAGATGCTGCGCGGCGGAACGCGTCACGTGCAGCTCGCGCTGGCCGATTTCATCGAGACGGGCGAGTACGGCCGCCATCTCGGCCGCATGCGCCGGCTGTACCGCGACCGGCGGCGCTTGCTGCTCGCCGCGCTCGACGGCAGCCTGAGCGTGCCGCATCAGATCGAGGGCGGGCCGTGCGGGCTGCATCTCGCACTGCGGCTGCCGGCGCGCTACCGCGATCGCGCGATCGTCGACGCGGCGCGTGCGCACGGCATCGGGCCGTTCCCGCTGTCGGGTTTTTCGATCGATGCGGCATCGGCGGGCAACGGGCTCGTGCTCGGTTTCGGCAATACGTCGGCCGACGCGTTCGAGCCGATGTTGCGGATGCTGTCGGCGATCGCGGAGCGGGTGGGCGGGGATTGAGGCGGGACTCGCCGTTCAATCGCCGCAATATATTTTCTTAACCTTTTAAATATTAAATTTTTAAAAACAAGGTTGATATTCGTCGATTTTTGGTCTTGCTCCCCGGGCTGAACGTGCTGCGGTCTTGATCGTCAAAAATGGTCAACGGTGCTTGCAAGTGCTAATGGGATGAGCGACGATGAATTCACCGTAACAAACGGTTACTTTTCGTGGATTAATGCGCGGCCGTTCACGCCGCCCCGGTTTTGTATACCGTGATCGATGGTTTCCGTAATGAATCGACTCCAGAAGGCGATGGTCTGGAGAGCCGTGACGAGCCACGTTGGCATTGCCCGGAGAAATAATAATACTGAGCGTCGCGAGGTCCGCGGCAGACAACCGAGACCGTGGTCATCACGGATGCCGTTAAAAAAACTATATCAATCTCGATGAGATCCGATTCGCACCGCTATTGCTTCCCGAGTTTGCTGGAAGCATTTTTTATCGTCGTCGTGCTGATCATGATCGAGTACCTGATGAATTCGATCATCTGGTCGATCAGCCGAAGCGCCGGGCTTCAACCCATGGCGATTGCCAGCATCGGCCGGGTTCTCGCGAACGGGCTCGTATTTACGGTGCTGCTTCACCACGGCAAATTGACCTACCGAAGCCTGCTGCATGACAGCGTCGATTCCTGGCGATCGACGCTCGGACGATTTTTCGTCCCGATCTTGCTGATGACGCCGGGATTGATCGTGGCGGTCAGCGTGATCGAAGTCGGCGTCGGGCAGTTTTTCCCTTGGGGCGGAAGCGGATATGACGCTCGCGAGGTTTACACGAACGGCGGGCTTGGCCTGATCGTGTTGACCTGCCTGATTGCGCCGCTACTTGAAGAAATGCTGTTTCGCGGCGTGATGCTGCGCAGCTTTCTGCAACAGTATCCGACGGGAACGGCCATCGCGCATTCGGCCGCCGTGTTCGGTCTTGCACACCTGAACGTGTATCAGTTCGTCCTGGCATTCGGACTCGGATTGTTGATCGGGAAACTGTACGCGGCCACCCGGTCGCTGCTGCCGGGCATCCTGATCCACGCCTGCTACAACACCGTCGTGGTGATCGTCGCGCTGAAAACGCCATTCGAATTTTCCAGGGAGAGCCTGTTGGCCGTCTGGCCCACATCGTGGTGGTTCGGCGCGCTCGCGGCAGGGGTGATCGGCGCGTGTCTTCTGGTCAAGTCGCTCGATGCGCTGAGATTGGCTCAAGCAAGCGCGTCGGGCAGCAACGGCTTGCGTTGAGAACGTTGTATTGGCAAGCGTTCCTGTGAATTCACGGGATGCTGGTGTTGCGCGGTAGTTATCCAAAACGAGAAAACGAGGCAAGTCATGTGGGGAAAGCAGGTCTGGTTGGCAGGTGTGGCAAGTACTGCGTTGCTGCTGACGGCATGCGGCGGTGGCGATGACGGCGCCGCCAATACGGGAAGCAACGCGTCGAGCAACACTACGGGCGGGACGCCGGCTACCGCGTCGCCTGCGGTTCCACCGGCGAATGCGTCCCCGCAACCGTCAGTCCAGGCGGCATGCCGACCGAACGGCAACTTCAGCTACTCGGGTGCCGCGTCTCCGGTCACGGCGAATAACGGTCAGCTGGCGGTGCTCGTGGTGCCGAATCTGCCGAGCGAATACGCGAAGAACCGCAACATGACGGCCGCCGGTGTGCCTGCCGCGAGCCTGGTGCAACAGGGAAGCGGCGCGTTCACGACGCTGGCATCGTCGTCTGCGGCGACCGATTGCCTCGGGCTCGACCATGGCGCCGTCACCGATATCCAGGGCGTCGGTACCGATGTTGCGATCGGCCGCTGGAATCGAGCGATGGATACCGACGGCAATACCTATACCGATACGCAAGGCGTTCACTACGCGGTCGGTACGCCGCTGTCGTTACCTGCAACGGGTGGCCCGCTTGCATGTACCCAGGTGATTGCCGACACGGTGGCGAGCAACGACGGCAGCACGGCCGGTACCCTCGTTTCGAGTTCGGCCACGCTGGATCCGGGCACCCGCCAGCTCACCACGCTGAACCTGTCGATCAAGCAGGCGACGGCTCAATACGGGCTGACGTACACGCAGGTGCCATTGAACGGTGTGCTGAAGACCACCGGGCCTGCGACGATTCAGTCGATCGTCGTCGGACATGACGCGACGCAGCCGCTGGTGGCTGTGGGTTACTCGGCTGCGTTGCCGAACACGCAAGGGGTTGGCGGGGTGGTGATCCTCTCGTGCCACTGAACCGGGCCGGCGCACGCGTGCGTGCCGCCTGTCGGTGACGCGTGACAGGCGGACGATCCGTAGCAGACCGCAACGATGACGCTCGCGACTGCCGGCAATGATCCGGCGCTTGCGCGCGTGTCGATGCGTGGTGGATGTGCGGATTGACGAACCGCGCACTTTGTTCGAAACGAATGCCGTAGCGGCTCCGCGCTTGCCGCGCCGCCCGGCATTCGGGTTTCGATTCGTATGTTCGAACAGGCCGAGTGGACTATAAATGGATGCGTGTACCGGTGCTTGTCGGGTGCCTGCGCGTCTCGCGCATGTCGTCGCCGCGACTCCCGGGGGAGGTGCACCGTGGTTCGCCAGACGCTTGCTCGCGCCGTGCTTCGCACCGCGTTGATCGGGGGCGTGTTTGCCGGCTGTTTGTTGCCCTCGCCGGCCGTCCTTGCCGGAACCCTCTCGCCGCCCGTTACGCCGCACACCTTGAAGCAGCGGCCGGCTGCCGCACCTTACGCGATGCCGGTCGATTTTCCGGCGATCGTCGACCGCTACGGCCCGGCGGTCGTGACCGTCATGACCGCCGCACCCGACCAGCAGACGGGCGGCCCGTCCTTCGCGATCCTCGATCCCGACGATCCGCTTGCCGCGTTCTTCCGGCGCGACGCACCGCCGCCCGCGCAGGGCCCGCAGGCTCAGGCTCAGGCTCAAGCACCGGCACCGGCACCCGACACGGCGCCGCGCGCGGTATCGGGCAGCGGCTCGGGTTTCATCGTGAGCGCCGACGGTCTGATTCTGACCTCGGCCCACGTGGTCGACGATGCGACCGACGTGACGGTGCGGCTCACCGACCGCCGCGAATTCAAGGCGACCGTGCTGGCCGTCGATCCGCAAAGCGACGTTGCCGTGCTGCGCGTCAACGCGACGAAGCTGCCGTTCGTGCGCGTCGGCGATTCGTCGAAGGTACGCGCGGGCGAACCGGTGATGACGATCGGCGCGCCGGACGGATCGGGCAACACGGTCACGGCCGGCATCGTCAGCGCGACGTCGCACCGGCTGCCGGACGGCAGCGCGTTTCCGTTCTTCGAAACCGACATCGCGCCGAACCCGGACAACTCGGGCGGCCCCGTGTTCAATCGCGCGGGCGACGTGATCGGCATCGCGGTGCAGGTCTATACGGGCACCGATCGCTACGCGAGCATGACGTTCGCGATTCCGATCGCGTTTGCCGCAAAGGTGCGCGCGCAACTGCAGAAGCAGATGCAGGCTCAGGCGCAGGCGCAGCAGTCCCAGGCGCCGGGCGAGTCGTCTTCCGGCAATGCGATCGGCGTCGACGTGCAGGACGTCGGCATCGGGCTGGCCGCCGCGTTCGGGCTGCCGCGTCCGGCGGGCGCGCTCGTCAACGGCGTCGCGCCCGGT
>NZ_JAAGPO010000367.1:0-4622 GCF_017104825.1 Burkholderia sp. Ac-20345
CCGGCCAGCCCGCGCGCGGTGCCGAGCGTCGTGCTGACGCCGAAGGAGCGCGCGATTCTCGAGCTGCTCGCGCGCAACCTGTCGAACAAGGAAATCGCGGTGGCGCTCGCCGTCGGCGAGGAAACTGTGAAGTGGCACCTGAAGAACCTGTTCGGCAAGCTCGACGCCAGCTCGCGCAAGCATGCGGTGCGCCGCGCGCTGGTGCTGGGTCTCCTCGAAAGCGCGCCCTAGCGTTGTAACGCCGGTTTCGCCAATCGGGCGTGCTGCCGCGCCCGCCTTCCTCCGATTCTCCGCAACCCTGCCCCCCGCGCATGGGGGGGAGCGGCCGCCCGCCGTTGCGTAGTCTTTCCGCACGGCTCACGCGGGCGTCGCCTGTCACACCTTCCCGCCAGCCTCCTTGCTTCCCCGCTTTACCCGGACGGGCTCGATCCCGTCCGGTCCAATACGACCCTGGAGACTTCATGAAGACGAAACTGGCCGCGCTCGCGGCGCTTGCCGGCTGTTCGGCGCTCGCGCATGCGCAATCCTCCGTCACGCTCTACGGCGTGATCGACTCGGGCCTGCTGTACCAGAGCACGTCGGCGGCGTCGTTCAGCCCGACCGCGCCGAATACCGGCAAGGTGTTCCGCATGAAGGACGGCGGCATCTACTCGAGCTTCTGGGGGATCAAGGGCAGCGAGGACATCGGCGGCGGCTACAAGGTCAACTTCAAGCTGCAGGGTTCGTTCGACAGCGGCACCGGCAAGCTGCAGCTGAGCGATACGCCGGGCGCCGTCGCGATCTTCAACCAGGTCGCGTCGCTCGGCGTGTCGGGCCCGTTCGGCACGTTCACGGCCGGCCGCCAGATCGTGCCGATGATCTACGCGATGGCCGACACCGACGTGCGCAACGCGCAGTTCTTCGGCAGCGTGCTGATCGCGTGGCTCGGCCTGAACACGGCGGCCGGCTGGTCGGGCACGAGCACCAACGCAGCGATCGGCGCGCTGTACGACAGCAATGCGCTCGTCTACCAGTCGCCGACCTTCGCGGGCGCGTCGATCGCGCTCGAATACGCGCCGGGCGGCGTGGCCGGGCAGTTCCAGGGCGGCACGCGCGAATCGATCGTGCTCAGGTATGCGAACTACGGGCTGAACGCATCGGCCGCCTACTACAACGGCCACGACACGAGCCCGGCGCCGGGCGTCGCGCCGACCGGCGTCGACAACAACCGCTTCCTCTACGTCGGCGCGAAATACACGATCCACGATTTCTCGGTGTCGGCGTCGTACGGCAACGGCAGGAATCCGTCGCATGCGGACAAGGTGAACCTCGACATGCTGTCGGCCGGTATCGGCTATCGCTTCACACCCGCGTTGCAGGTGACTTCCGCGGTGTATTACCTGAAGGACCGCAATCGGTCTGAAAACCGCTCGACGGCGGTCGTGCTCGCGGCCGACTACAGCCTGTCGAAGCGGACGATGGTCTACGCACAGGTCGGCCACGTGAACAACCGCGGCACGATGGACCAGATGCTCGTGTACGGGCAGCCGGTCGCGCCGGGCGTGGGCACGACGGCCGCGATGATCGGGCTGCGGCACAACTTCTGACGATGGCCGGCGGCACCTGGCGATGCAGCGGCGGTCGCGCGTGGCCACCGCCTGCATCGATCCGCGGGATCGGCTACAGTGGGCGTTTTCGGCGCGCTCCGCCCGCCGTCGCGCCATGAGCCGTGGCGCGCGCGGCGGCAGGGACGGAACGCGGAACATTCACTTCGACGAGCGAACCTTCATGCCCGACCTGTCCGCCTTCCCGATCACGCAAAAGTGGCCGGCCCAGCATCCCGACCGTCTCCAGCTCTACTCGCTGCCGACGCCGAACGGCGTCAAGGTATCGATCATGCTCGAGGAAACCGGCCTGCCGTACGAGCCGCACCTCGTGCGCTTCGACACGAACGACCAGCTGTCGCCCGCGTTCCTGTCGCTGAACCCGAACAACAAGATCCCGGCGATCATCGATCCGAACGGCCCGGACGGCAAGCCGCTGCCGCTGTTCGAATCGGGCGCGATCCTGATCTATCTCGCGGACAAGACGGGCCAGTTGATCCCGAAGGATCTCGCGGGCCGCTACGAGACGATTCAGTGGGTGATGTTCCAGATGGGCGGCATCGGGCCGATGTTCGGCCAGGTCGGCTTCTTCCACAAGTTCGCCGGCCGCGACTACGAGGACAAGCGCCCGCGCGACCGCTACGTCGACGAGTCGAAGCGCCTGCTCGGCGTGCTCGACGCGCATCTCGCGAACCGCCAGTGGGTGATGGGCGATACCTACACGATCGCCGACATCGCGATCTTCCCGTGGGTGCGCAACCTCGTCGGCTTCTACGAAGCGGGCGACCTGGTCGGCTTCAGCGAATTCCGGAACGTCGCGCGCGTGCTCGACGCGTTCGTTGCACGTCCGGCCGTCGCGCGCGGGCTCAATATCCCGGCACGAGGCTGATCGGACACGCAAGCGCACCGGCCGCCGCCCAAGGTCGACAGTTCGAGTCGGCCCATGCACGAGCCGTTCACGACCGGCGCCCGCATTGCCGCTCAGGTGCCGGCGTGGCGCTTGCGGCGATACGCTCGAAACGTGTTGTGCGCTTTGCCGCGCCCGGTTGTTTTCATCGCCGGGCTTGCAATGCGGCAAAATGAGCGCCCTGTTGCCCGGGCGGCCCCATTGCGTGGCGCACCGGCAGGTGTGAACCTCCCGATCATGGGGCCTTCGCTCTGACCAGACGTCGGCGCCAGGCGGCGTGTTGCGCGGTGGGGATTCGAGGCGCCTGCCCGGGTGCGGCCCGTGCGACGATGTGCGATGACCGACATGAGAGATGGAATGACGACTACATTCGACGCGACAACGACGGCGGCGATCGCCGCGTTTGCCCAATTGGATTTATACACGGCTGTGCAGGCGATGCGCGCCGAGGCCGACTACGACCACGAACGAGACCAGTGGATCTCGCGCTATATCGACGAGCACGGCGGCGGCGCGGACGATGCAGAATACGACGCCTTGCACGCGCAGGCCCAGGCAACCCCGGAATACGCGCAGTTCGTCGATGCGGTCCGCCGGGAAATCCTGGAATACTTCGGCGTGACCGACGATCAGCTGGACGGGATGGTCGTGCTGCGCGATGACGATAGCGATGAGCTTTGGGCGGAAGTCAACCGGCAGCGGAGCGCGCTGGGAACCGGTGAAGTGCGCGGAGATCTCTGATCATTGCTTGCCCCTGGGGTCTCGAGTCGTGCCGGGTGCGGGGCTGGCGTCAGGTCGGGCACGTGGTGCGCCGGGCTCCCGGTTGCTGCAACCGAGCCGCTAACGGAGGACGAGCTTTCGGATCGTCGGAACGCGTGACCGTTGTGCGCTGACATTCGCCATCGGAGATGCAACGGCTCGACCGGCAACACCGGGTCGGCAAGCGACGTCCACGAAAATTCACGAAGCATTCCTGTTGCCCGCCACGTGCGTCTGCATCACGCATCCGGCGGCGCTACTCGCCGTCCGCCCCTTTCGGCGCCGCGTCCTCCAGCCCCGCCAGCACCTTTCCCAGCAGTTGCGACAGCTGCGCCTGTTCCGCATCCGACAGCACGGCCAGCAGCGCGCGCTGATTGTCGATGTGCGCGACGACCGCTTCGTCGATCAGCGCGCGGCCCGTCTCCGTCAGCGCGACGAGCGTGCCGCGCCCGTCGGCCGGGTTCGGCCGGCGCTCCACCCAGCCGGCTTTCTGCAGCCGGTCGATGCGCGCGGTCATCCCGCCCGACGACATCATCAGCGCGTCGTACAGCGCCGTCGGCGTCAGCGCGAACGGCGCCCCGCCACGCCGCAACGTGGCGAGCACGTCGAATTCGCCCGGCTGCATCCCGTAGCGCGCGAACAGCGGATTGAGACGGTCGCGCGCGATCACGAGCGCGGCTTCCTGCAGCCGCCCCATCACCACCATCGACGACGCGTCCAGATCCGGACGCTCGGCGCGCCATTGTGCGAGCGCATGCGCGGCTCGATCCATTAACCCTCCTCGGCTTGGTAGTTATCTTGACGTCGAGATAAATCGGCGTTTATCTTGATGTCGAGATACTTTACATGAAAAACGCGCGGCGCCTCACCCGGGGGGGCCGCGCACCGACATCGAGGACCTTGCAATGAATCGCTTCACTTCCCCCGGATGGCGGCTCGCCGCCATCGTCCTTGTCGGGCTGAACCTGCGGCCGGCGCTCGCCGCGGTCGGCCCGCTGCTCGACATGATCCAGCGCGCGACCGGAATCGGCGACGGCGCGGCCAGCCTGCTGACGACGATCCCGATCCTGCTGATGGGGCTCGGCGCGCTGAGTGCGCGGCGCCTGCAGCGCCTGACCGGCATCGCGGGCGGCGTCTGGCTCGGCGTCGCGCTGATCGGGCTGGCCTGCGTGTCGCGCGTCGGCGCGCAACACGCGTGGCTGTTGCTCGCGAGCGCCTGCTGTGCGGGCGTCGGGATCGCGATGGTGCAGGCGCTGCTGCCCGGCTTCGTGAAGGCGCATTTCGCGACGCGGATCGGCGGCGCGATGGGCGTCTACTCGACGTCGATCATGGGCGGCGCCGTGCTCGCGAGCGTCGTCGCGCCGTTCGCCGCG
>NZ_JAAGPO010000368.1:0-4574 GCF_017104825.1 Burkholderia sp. Ac-20345
TAGCGAACGGGCCGCGTCGCGGATCACCTGGCTGGTTTCCGCGCCTTCCGCCGCATTCGCGGCCGACGCGGCGATCGCGGGCGCCAGCCACTGCGCGGCCTCGAAGCCCGTGTTCGCGCCGCAGTACGGCGTCGACAGCCCGTTCGTGAACAGGCGCACTTCCTCGCCGACCTGGCGCGCGAAGTCGGCTTGCGAGTAGGTGTCGGCGACGTCCCACACGCGCAGTGCCGTCTGCGGCACGTCGAAGACTTCGGCGATGCCGTCGGCGATCGTGCGCGGCAGCGCGTACGGATCGCGTTCCGCGATCACGCGTGCCGTCCAGCGGCTGAACTTCGCGGACAGGCTGTCGTTCTCGTGGCCGTAGCGCACGAGTTCGGCGAGCCGGCGCTCGAGATGCTTGTTCTTGTCGCGCAGCATTTCCATCTGCCGCTCCTGCAGCGAGATCGCGGCCTTGCCGTGCGGGTTCGCGAGGCGGATCGTCGCGAGCAGTTCGGCGTGCTGCGCGAAGAATTCGGGATTGGCGAGCAGGTAGTCGGCGACTTCGCGATCGTTCATGTGGCTGGAGCGTTCAGTTATCAAGGACGTTGCAGGGTCAGGCAGGCAGGTCGATCTCGCCTTCGAACACGGTCGTGGCGGGCCCGGCCATCATCAGCGCGGCGGCTTCGTCACGCGCGCCGTCCCAGCTGATCGTCAGCGTGCCGCCGTGCGTGTGCACGGTCACCGGCGAATCGAGCAGGCCGCGCCGGATGCCGGCCGCGACCGCCGCGCACGCGCCGGTGCCGCACGCGAGCGTTTCGCCCGCCGCACGTTCGTACACGCGCAGCTTCACTTCGCTGCGCGACACGACCTGCATGAAGCCGGCGTTCACGCGCTCCGGGAAGCGCGCGTGGTGCTCGATCAGCGGGCCTTCTTCGAGCACCGGATAGGCCTCGGTGTCGTCGACGACCTGCACCGCGTGCGGGTTGCCCATCGTCACCGTCGAGATCCAGCGCGTCGCACCACCGACGTCGAGCGGCCACAGCGTGTCGCGGCCCTCGGTGCGGCCGTCGAGGCCCGCTGCATCGAACGGCACCTGCGCCGGCACGAACACGGGCGCACCCATGTCGACGACGACTTCGCCGTTGTCCTGCATCGTCAGCGTGATCAGGCCCTTCATCACCTGCACGCGCACGCTGCGCTTGTCGGTCAGGCCGCGGTCGCTGACGAATTTCACGAAGCAGCGCGCGCCGTTGCCGCAGTGTTCGACTTCGCCGCCGTCGCAATTGAAGATCCGGTACTTGAAATCCACGCCGTCGACAGTCGGTTTTTCGACGAGCAGCAGCTGGTCGGCGCCGATGCCGAAGTGGCGGTTGGCGAGCGCACGCACCTGCGCTTCGGTGAGCGGCGGCAATGCGCGCGAATAGCCGTCGAGCACGACGAAGTCGTTGCCCGCGCCGTGCATCTTGGTGAACGAGAGTTTCACTGGGTCCGGATTTCCATGACGAACAAGGCGGTCAGCGCGGCTCGCGCGACGCCGCGCCATGCCGGGCGGCCTCGTTCGTCGTGCTGATCTCAACCGCAAATGATACATGCAGCCGACAGGGGCGTCCTGCGCGGGCGGGGGCATGAGCGGGATGGCGAGGATGGCGAAGGCATGGGGGGAATCGAGCGAGCGCTTTCGTACGAGTCAAATTGACTAGGCAACCGAAGGATTTGCATAGTTTTGCCACACGAAAACGGCTTCACGACCTGATCAGGAAAGCGATGACTCGCATCTTCAATCCGCCCCATCCGGGCGAAACCCTGCGCGATGACGTGCTGCCGGCGTTCGGCCTCACCGTCGCCGAGGCCGCCGCTCAGCTTGGTGTGACGCGTGCCGCCCTGTCGCGGATCCTGTGCGGCCGCGCCGGAATCTCGCCGGAAATGGCGCTGCGCCTCGAGGCGTGGCTCGGCGAGGACAACGGCGGGCGTGCCGACCTATGGCTTGCGCAGCAGGTCGGGTTCGATTCGTGGCGCGCGCGAAAGGTGCGCCGAAGGTGAAGAGAGCGCAGGCGCGCACATGAAGGCGCGCCCACGGGTTCTGTCAGGAAGGGTCAGTACAGGCTCGGTTCGCCGGCCGGGCGCGTCTTGAAGCGCTTGTGGACCCAATAGTATTGCTCGGGCATCAGCGGGATCTGTTCCTCGAGGAATTCGTTCATCCGCCGCGCGTCGAGATCGTCGTCGCCGGTCGGGTAGTTGGCCCACGGCTTGAAGACCTTCAGCCGGTAGCCCTTGTAGTTCGGCAGCACCTCGCCGATAAAGGGCAGGACCTGCGCGTGGCCGGTCTGAGCGAATCGGCCGACAGCGGTCAGCGTGCAAGCGGGTACGCCGAAGAAGGGCACGAACGTCGAGTTGCGCAGCCCGTAGTCCATGTCGGCGCCCAGCATCACGGGTTTGCGGTCGCGCAGCCAGCGCAGCACGGTACGCGCGCTGTCGGCCCGGCTCGCCAGCTCCGCGCCGAAGCGGCTGCGGCCGGCTTTGGCCGCGGCTTCGATTTCCGGGCTCTTCATCGGCGTGTAGAGCGAGCCGCAGGTCCGGCCGAGGGCGAGATTGATCGCCATCGAGCCGGCTTCGATGCCGACGAAATGGAAACCGAGCAAGAGGGTCGGCGGCATGTCCGGATCGCTGAGGTCGACCTCGCTCTCGACCGTAAACAGCTTGCGGTAGGCCTGTTCCGACGCGAACCACTGGTAGCTGCGCTCGACGTAGCTGCGGATCGCGTGACGGAAATGCAGGCCGGCCACTTCCTCGCGGCGTTCGTCGCTCCAATCAGGGAAGCAGAGTTTCAGATTGGTGTGTACGATGCGCTTTCGCCGGCTGGGGATCTTGTAGAGCAGCCAGCCGAGACCATCGCCGAACCGTGCGGTCAGGCCGTACGGCAACCGGGCGAGCAGTTTCAGCAAGCCAATGGCGAGGTACGTGCCTAGACGACCTAGCATGTGAAACCTCCGTGGGACCGGCTGGCCGGCGCTTTGCAAACAGGGTGGTGAAACAGCGGAAGATGCAGCACGGGCGGCGCTCTGTGACAATTCAGGAAAGCCGCTATAATACGGGCTTCGCCGAGTTAACTGACAACTTGCGGGGCGAAGCCGGTTAGCGTTACACGCGCTGCCCGGTCCTGGTAATCCGCTAAAGCGTCGCCGCTTCAGGCCCAACGAAGCTGGCTACGTGAAACCAACCGTAACCACACAGGAGCCTGAAAAAGTGGCAAACGATTATCTCTTCACGTCCGAATCCGTCTCTGAAGGCCATCCGGACAAGGTCGCGGACCAAATCTCGGACGCGATCCTCGACGCCATCCTCGAGCAGGACAAATATTCCCGCGTCGCGGCGGAAACGCTGTGCAACACGGGTCTCGTCGTTCTGGCCGGTGAAATTACCACGACGGCCAACATCGACTACATCCAGATCGCGCGCGACACGATCAAGCGCATCGGCTACGACAACACCGACTACGGCATCGACTACAAGGGTTGCGCGGTGCTCGTCGCGTACGACAAGCAGTCGCCGGACATCGCCCAGGGCGTCGATCGTGCACACGACGACAACCTCGATCAGGGCGCGGGCGACCAGGGTCTGATGTTCGGTTACGCATGCGATGAAACGCCGGAACTGATGCCGCTGCCGATCCACCTGTCGCACCGCCTCGTCGAGCGCCAGGCCAGCCTGCGCCGCGACGGCCGCCTGCAATGGCTGCGCCCGGACGCGAAGTCGCAGGTCACGATCCGCTACGTCGACGGCAAGCCGCATTCGATCGACACCGTCGTGCTGTCGACGCAGCACGCACCGGACATCGAGCTGCCCGCGCTGCGCGAAGCCGTGATCGAGGAAATCATCAAGCCGACGCTGCCGGCCGACCTGATCAAGGGCGACATCAAGTTCCTGGTGAACCCGACCGGCCGGTTCGTGATCGGCGGTCCGCAGGGCGACTGCGGCCTGACCGGCCGCAAGATCATCGTCGATACCTACGGCGGTGCCGCACCGCACGGCGGCGGCGCGTTCTCGGGCAAGGATCCGTCGAAGGTCGACCGTTCGGCTGCGTACGCAGGCCGCTACGTCGCGAAGAACATCGTCGCCGCCGGCCTCGCGTCGCGCGCGCTGATCCAGGTGTCGTACGCGATCGGCGTCGCCGAGCCGACCTCGGTGATGGTCAACACGTTCGGCACGGGCCGCGTGTCGGATGCGGTGATCACGAAGCTCGTGCGCGAGCATTTCGACCTGCGTCCGAAGGGCATCATCAAGATGCTCGACCTGCTGCGCCCGATCTACGAGAAGACCGCTGCTTACGGCCACTTCGGCCGCGAAGAGCCGGAATTCTCGTGGGAAGCGACCGACAAGGCGCTCGCCCTGGCCGAAGCGGCCGGCGTCGAGCCGACGGCACGCGTCGCGTAAGCGTCGTTCGCGTCAAATGAAAAACCCCGGCAAAGCCGGGGTTTTTTTATGGGTTCCGATCGCCGGGGCAATCGGACAATCGGGCAGCGGCGCGACGGCGATCGTCGCGCACGGTGCCTGCCGGCGAGCGCTCAGCGCGCGCCGAACCCGAACCAGCCGGTGCT
>NZ_JAAGPO010000369.1:0-4847 GCF_017104825.1 Burkholderia sp. Ac-20345
GCTGCGTCGCCTCGCGGGCGACACGGAGCGCGCCGCGCCGCCGGTCGGCGCGTGCGGCCGCTAGCGCCCGCCGCGCCTATCGCATTGCATTGCATCGCTTTCGGCGTGCGACCCGCCAGCCGGGCAGCGGCGCCTTTCGACGGGAAGCAGTACCACGATACGCCGTGCGACGACGCGGCAGGAGGAGACATGAAGAAGATGATCGCGGCGGCGCTGATCGGCGCGCTGTGGGGGAGTGCGCATGCGCAGTCGAGCGTGACGCTGTTCGGCCGGATCGGCGGCGGCGTGCGCTGGGTCAACGGGTTGCCGGGCGGCAGCCAGGTCGGGTTCAACAACAACATCATCGCGGGCAACGAGTTCGGCATTCGCGGCAAGGAAGATCTGGGCAGCGGGCTGAAGGCGCTGTTCGTGCTCGATGGCGCGTTCAATAGCGGCACCGGTGCGCTGAAAACGTCCGGCACGTTGTTTTCGCAGGCCGCGTATGTCGGCCTGGCCGGCGACTTCGGCCGCCTGACGCTCGGCCGCCAGTTCAACGCCGCGGAAGATCTCGGCATCGCGCTCGATCCGCTCGGCGGGCGCGGGCAATCGCTCGCGGTCGAGCCGGGCGTGCTGTTCGACGGCAACTTCTTCACGCTCGACTCGCGCTTCAACAACACGATCAAGTATCTCGGGCAGGTGGGCGGTTTGCGGTTCGGCGCGAACTATTCGCCGGGCGGCGTGGCGGGCAGCTCGCATGCGGGCACCAGCTATTCGACGGCCGCGATGTACACGTATTCGGACCTGATGGGCGGCGTGTCGTACGCGAAGACGTACAGCCCGGACGGCTCGCAGTCGGCGCAGACGATCCAGGCGGGCGGCACGCTGCAGCTTGGCCGTGCGCGCTTCTACCTGAGCTACGCGTCGCTGAACGTCAGCGCGAACAAGGCGGGGGCGCCGTCGCGGCGCGACGATATCCCGTCGTTCGGCATCGTCGTGCAGCCGCTGCCGTCGGTGCAGCTGAGCGCGGCCGCGTTCTACGACCGCGCGCGCAATCTCGGCAACGTGTCGGGTGCGGACGGCCACAAGCTGACGACCTACGCGATCGCCGAGTACTTCCTGTCGAAGCGCACGGAGCTGTATGTCGAGGTCGATCGCAACGGGATGACCGGTGCATACGTGCGCGACCCGGCGACGATCGCGGCGCTGAACCTGCGGCGCGGTGCGAGCGCGACGACCGGTGTGTCGATCGGCCTGATGACGCAGTTCTGAGTTTTTTTCAACGATCTTTCAGGAGTGTGATTCGATCATGCGTACTTCATCCCGACTGGCTGCGGCGCTGCTGACGGCGGCATGCTGGACCGTCGTCGCCCACGCGCAACCCGATGCCGCGAGCGCGGCGCTCCCGGCACCGGCGGAGACGGCCGTGCAGGCATCGGCGCAGGCGCCTGCGTCGGCCGACCTGTCGCCGGCACAACGCAAGGCGGCAGACCGCAAGCTGAAACGCCGCGTCAGCACGGCGCTCGCACGCACGAAGAACCTGAACGTCACGCGCATCCTCGTGCGAGTGCGCGACGGCAGCGTGACGCTCAGCGGCTCGGTCACCGATACGAACCAGGTGAATCTCGCGGCGGCGGTTGCGCGCCGCGTCGACGGGGTCGCATCGGTGTCGAACCTGCTGCGCATCGATGGCCAGCAGCCGTGATCGCCCGGCACAAGGTCGCTTTCTTTCCACTACGAGACATGATTCGATGCGAATTCATCGACGCTTTACCGCTACCCGGCGTACTCGCCGGCTGGCTGACGCTTTCGTGCTGGCCGGCGGGCTCGCGCTCACCGCGATCGCGCCCGCTGTCCCCGCCGCAACCGACGCCGTCACCCCGAGCATGATGCAGGGCTTCCCGCCGCCGTCCGGCCAGGTCGTCGACAAGGCGAACGCATTCACGCCGGCACGCCTGCGCTGGGCGTTGGGCAATACGCGGCTGCTCGCGCCGACGGCCGGCATCCGGCACGCGGCCGCGCCGATGCTGTTGCCCGAGCAGCCGGCATCCGGCCTCGACACGCTGCCCGTGACGATCGGCGGCGAGACGCTGACGCTCGACGCATACTTGCGCGCAACGCATACGGACGGCTTCATCGTCGTGCAGCGCGGCCGGATCGTCTACGAGCGCTACTTCGACGGTTTCCGGCCCGACCAGCCGCACGCGTGGGCGTCGATGACGAAATCGGTGACGGGCCTGCTGGCCGCGCAGATGATCGAATCCGGCGTGCTCGACGCGGGCGCGCCGCTCGCGCGCACGGTGCCGGAACTCGCCGACACGCCGTTCGGCGGCGCGACGCTGCAGCAGAACCTGGACATGGAAGTACCGACCGCGTACGCACCGGGCATCCCGCCCGATCTCGGGCTGTTCGGCGCCGTCGGGCTGGTGCCGCACCGTGAAGGCGCGCCGGCCAGCATCGCCGATTTCCTGCTGACCGTACAGCGTGTACCGGACGTGGCGCCCGGCAGCGCGTGGTTCTATCAGAACGGTTCGCCGGAAGCCGTCGCGTGGGCGATGCAGCGCGCGACGGGGCAGTCGTGGAGCGCGCTGGTCGAACGGTGGCTGTGGCGCGATTTCGCGGAAGACGATGCGTACGTCGTCGTCGACCGCAATGCGATGGCGATGGCGAGCGGCGGGTTGTACACGACGCTGCGCGATGCCGCGCGCTTTGCAGAGCGCGTGCGCACCGGGCTCGGCGGCGCACGCGGCACGCTGCCGGCCGCGACGATTCGTGCGGCACTGCAGCCCGCGCCCAACGCGGCGCTGTTCGCGAAGGGCAACGTGATCGCGGGCAAGGACGGCTATGCGTATCGCGACTACTGGTACCAGGTGAACGACGGCGACGGCTCGTTCGCGGCGGCGGGGCGGTTCGGCCAGTCGATTCTCGTCGAGCCGAAGACCGCACTGACGATCGTCAAGTTCTCGTCGTCGCCGGACTTCGCGCCGCGCGCGCTCGATGCGCAGGGCGCAGCGACACGGCCGCGCGCGGCGCTCGAGCGCGGCGATGCGCTGAGCTCGGTGGCACGCGCGGTCGCGGAGAAGCTGCGGTAACGCAACCGCGCCTGCGCAGGCTTACCGCTCGATCTGCCGGTTCCAGCGCGTATCCCACTGCGCGCGGCGCGCATTGATCGCGGTCCAGTCGACGACCGTCACCTTGCGCACCAGGTCGTCGACGTTGCCGAGGCTTTGCTGCATCGCGGCGGGCATCTTCGCGACGCGGTTGGTCGGGATCTGCCTGCCGGCCTCGGCGGCCTTCGTCTGCGCGGGCGCGGACAGCAGGAATTGCGCGAGCTTCTGCGCCAGCTGCGGATCGGGATTGTTCGCCACCACGCACAGGTCGACGAGCAGCAGCACGGGGCCTTCCTTCGGATTCGCGTACGCGACCGGGATGCCCTTGTCCTGCAGGTCGCCGACGCCGGTCGGCGTGAGCGGGAACAGGCCGGCCTCGCCGGTCTGCACCATCTCGGAGATCTTCGCCGAGTTCGGGATGTACTCGACGACGTTCGGCCCGACCGTGCTCGCCCACTTGCTGAAGCCGGGCTCGACGTTCTGCTCGCTGCCGCCGAGCAGACGGTTGATCGCGAGGAAGCCATGCAGCCCGAACGTGCTGCTCGACGCCGACTGGAACACGACCTTGCCCTTGTACTTCGGATCCGCGAAATCCATCCACGACGTCGGCGGCGCCCAGCCTTTTTCCGCGAACAGCTTCTTGTTGTACGCGATGCCGGTCATCCCGAGCTGCACGCCTGCGCCGACGTCGTCCTTCATCCGCGCGAACGGATACAGCTCCTTGAGCACCGGCGAATCGTCGAGCTTCTGGCACACGCCGAGGCTGACCGCGCGCGCCATCACGCCGTCGTCGAGGAACGCGACGTGGATCTGCGGCTTGTTGCGGTTCGCGAGCAGCTTCGCGAGCACGTCCGACGACGTGCCGGGCACCACGACGACCTTCACGTTGTTCGCCTTCTCGAAGTCGGGCAGCACCTGGCTCGTATAGGCCTTCTCCATCGGGCCGCCGTTCATGCCGACGTAGATCGTCTTCGTTTGCGCGAACGCGGGCGCATTCGCGCCTGCGATGCAGAGGGCGGCGGCCGCCGCGATCGTTCCGAGCAGTTTCATTTGTGGGTCTCCTCTTGGGGGAAAGGGGTAGTCGGCGTGGCTTGCGGTGCAAAACGGCCGATCGAGAACGCATCGAGCGGCGTGGCGGTTTCGCCGGTCGTGACAAGATCGGCGAGCACGTCGCCGACGCCCGGCGCGAGCAGGAAGCCGCCGCCGGAAAAACCGAATGCATGCAGCAGGCGCGGCGTCGTGCGGCTCGCGCCGATGATCGGGTTGTGGTCGGGCGTGCAGCCTTCGACGCCGCTCCACGTGCGGATCAGCAGCGCGTCGCGCAGCGCGGGCAGCAGCGCGCAGGCGTCGCGCATCACCGCGCGCGTCGTATCGACCGACGGCTGGCCGAACTCGCCGTCGCCGCGGCCGCGCCCGCCGCCGATCACGCAGTTGCCGCGCGCGACCTGCCGCGCGTACACGCCGCCGCCATAGACGCCGAGGTTGTGCGTGATGAACGGCGGCAGCGGTTCGGTCACCCACATGTTCGGGTAGATCGGCTCCATCGGCACGGCTTCGCCGAAGCGCTCGGCGATCGTGTTCGCCCACGCGCCGGCCGAATTGATCAGCCACGTCGCGCTGCACGCGCGGCCGCCTGCGTGGAAGTGGAAGCGCGAGCCGTCGTGGTGAACGTCGCCGACCGGCGTGTGCTCGAACACGTCGGCGCCCGCCGCGCGGGCCGCGCGCGCGAACGCGGGCGACACGAGGCGCGGGTTCGCATGG
>NZ_JAAGPO010000370.1:0-4410 GCF_017104825.1 Burkholderia sp. Ac-20345
CCAAGCCCGCCGCGAAGCGCGCGAAGTCCGCCGGTTCGGCCGGCTCGGCCGCGGCGCGTGCGGCAGCCGCTTCGTCGCCCGAAACCCGTCCGCCGAAGCGTTCGACGTGACGCGGCGCAGGTAGCAGGTCGATCATGCGGCTCGCGCTCGTTCTGATGGGAGGCGGCGCACGTGCCGCCTATCAGGTCGGCGTGCTGAAGGCGCTGGCCGAGATCGCGCGCGAGGCCGATCCGCAGCGGCACACGCTGCCGTTCTCGGTCGTGTGCGGCTCGTCGGCCGGCGCGATCAACGCGACGTCGATCGCGAGCCACGCAGACGACTTTTCCCATGGTGTGCGGCGCCTGCTCGAATTCTGGGAGCCGTTGCGCGCCGACTACGTGTATCGCACCGACTGGCTCGGCATCGCGGCCGCCGGCGCGCGCTGGCTCGCGACGATGACCTTCGGCTGGGCGGCCCGCCGTTCGCCGCGTGGGTTGCTCGACAACACGCCGCTCGCGCACCTGTTGCAGCGCGAGCTGAGTTTCCACCGGATCGAGCAGATGCTCGAGGCGCGCCTGCTGCACGCGCTTGCGATCACTGCGCTGAGCTATTCGAGCGGCCGGCACCTGACGTTCTACCAGGCGGCGCAGCCGATCCAGGCGTGGCGGCGCGCGCAGCGCACCGCGCGGCTCGTCGACCTGTCGGCGTCGCACCTGCTCGCGTCGTCGGCGATTCCGTTCGTGTTCCCGGCCGTGCCGCTCGTGCTCGACGGGCAGATCGAATACTTCGGCGACGGCTCGATCCGGCAGATCGCGCCGCTGTCGCCGGCGATCCACTTCGGCGCCGACCGGATCGTCGTGGTCGGCGCGGCCGACCCGCGGCCCGAGATTCCGGCCGCGAACGGCACCGGGCTGGTACGCGGCTACCCGACGCTCGCGCAGATCGGCCAGCAGGTGCTCGCGAGCGTGTTCCTCGACTCGATCGGCTCGGACATCGAGCGCATCGAGCACATCAACCGGATGATCGAGCACCTGCCGCACCAGGTCGAGGTGGACAGCGGCTGGCGGCACGTCGACGTGCTCGCGATCGCGCCGTCCGAGCGAATCGAGCTGATCGCGGCGAAGCACCTGAAGCAGATGCCGGCGACGATGCGCGGGCTGCTCGGCGCGATCGGCGGCAGCCAGCCGGCCGGCGCGTCGTTCGCGAGCTACCTGCTGTTCGAGGAGGCGTTCACGCGCGAACTGATCGAGCTCGGCTATCGCGACGGGCGCGCGCAGCGCGACGCGCTGGCCGGCTGGATCGCGCTGGCGGACGGCGGCAGCGCGTCGGCCGCCGGCATGCCGCCGGAAGACGGCCTCGCGACCGGCGAAATACGGGTCTGACGCGCCGAAATGGTGCATGGTTGCGTTTTCGCGACGGTCGACCGCGACCGATCGCCGCACTGCGATTGGCGGAGCACGACCGGCCAGGCGTCTCGGAACCGTCATGGACGCGTGCTATCATGGCCGCCGCCGTATACACCATATCGAACAGCCCGCCGATCCGGCATCCGCACGGGACCCTTCGGGGAACCCGCCTGGGGCAGGGGACGGGCTCGTCAGCGAGCCGGCCAGCGCCGGCCCCCACTCAGGCAAGCGCAGCCGGTTCCGTTCGAGCGGAGCGCGGCTGCGGCATGCCGCAACGGCGGCGGCGCGGCCGCCCGGCTGCCGGACGAGCAATCAGCGTCCGGCCGGCCGGTTTCACGCGTAAAATTACAGTCTTGGCTGCAAAAAGCGCGCGTGGCGCGCCTTTGCGGCAACAGTCACGTTTAGAGAAGTCGCATTGCGCAGAACAGGGGTGGGACCATCATGAACACGATGCTTTATCCGGAACTTTACAGATCGCTCGAAGCTGTCCGCTGGGACATGGAGAAGGACATTCCGTGGGACAAGTTCGACGCTTCGCTGCTCACCGACGAGCAGGCGAAGACGATCAAGATGAACGCGATCACCGAATGGTCGGCGCTGCCCGCGACGGAAATGTTCCTGCGCGACAACCAGCACGACAGCGATTTTTCCGCGTTCATGAGCGTGTGGTTCTTCGAGGAGCAGAAGCATTCGCTCGTGCTGATGGAATACCTGCGCCGCTTCAAGCCGGAAATGGTGCCGACCGAGGAGGAACTGCACGCGGTGCGTTTCCAGTTCGATCCGGCGCCGCCGCTCGAGACGCTGATGCTGCACTTCTGCGGCGAGATCCGCCTGAACCACTGGTACCGCTGCGCGGCCGACTGGCACACCGAGCCGGTCATCAAGCAGATCTACGAAACGATCTCGCGCGATGAAGCGCGCCATGGCGGCGCGTACCTGCGCTACATGAAGAAGGCGCTGAACAACTGCGGCGACGTTGCACGTGCCGCGTTCGCGAAGATCGGCGTGCTGATGGCGTCGGCGCGCCGCACCGAGAAGCCGCTGCACCCGACCAACCTGCACGTGAACCAGGCGCTGTTCCCGCGCGACACAGTGCAGTCGCGCCTGCCCGATCCGGAATGGCTCGAGCGCTGGCTCGACGAGCAGATCCGGTTCGACGGCGAATGGGAAAAGAAGGTCGTCGAGCGGATCCTGCACAACCTGTCGATCCTGTTCGAGCGCACGTTCGCGACCGCGCAGGAGCTGAACCGCTACCGCAAGGAAGTCACCGGCCGCCTGCAGGCTGAAAGCGGTCCGTCGTCGGCCGCACAGCCGGCCTGAGGCCGGTTGGACGACTGGCGCTGCAGCCGGTGCGCGTTGCGCCGGCCGCGTGGCCGGTTTGTCCGGTTCACATTCGTTGCATGAAGCCCGCCCGGCCGGTCCGGCGGGCTTTTTATCTGGCGCCGCCGCCGCGTCCTGCCGTCCGGTCGGCCGCGCGCGCCGTTGTTCATTCCGTCCAGCTCCCACCATGTCCGCCACCTTCGAACGCAAGCTGATCACCCGTGATGCCCTCGTCGCCCTGCGCGCGTCGCTGCCGTCGCCTGTCGTGTTCACCAACGGCGTGTTCGACATCCTGCATCGCGGCCACGTCACGTATCTCGCCGACGCGAAAGCGCTCGGTGCGTGCCTGATCGTCGGCGTGAACAGCGACGCGTCGGTGCGCATGCTCGGCAAGGGCGACGACCGCCCGATCAATCGCGAGGACGACCGCGCGGCGCTGCTTGCGGCGCTGGAAAGCGTCGACTGGGTCGTGAAGTTCGAGGAAAAGACGCCCGTGTCGCTGATCGAGGCCGTCCGGCCGGACATTCTCGTGAAGGGCGGCGACTACGACATGGATGCGTTGCCGGAATCGGCGCTGGTGCGCGGCTGGGGCGGCCGTGCGCTGGCGATTCCGTTCGAGCACGATCGCTCGACCACCGCGTTGCTGAAGAAGGTGCGCGCGCAGCAGTCCTGAGCGTGGCCCGGCGCCGTCAGGGCGCGGACGCCGCGAGCGGTTCGGCCGTGACGGCCGGCGGCGCGATCGGGCCGCCGATGACGGGCTGGTCGGTTGCGCGCGCGAGCGGCGTCACGCGCAGCGCATCGGGCCGTACCTGCCGCGCCAGCACGCCGGGCTCGCGCGGGCCGGCCGCCGGCAGCGGCCCGAACACGCCGCGCGCCACCACGAACGCGAGCATGTTGGCGAGAAAGAGAACAGCGATCAGCCAGCGCAGCATCGTCGACACTCCTCGTCGTCATTGACGTGGTTCACGTCATTCAATCGGGCCGGCCGCATCGCCGGCTTTTTCATTCCTTCCGTTCTTCCGTTGACCGTGCGCGCGGGCGGCTGTCGTGGCGCGCCCCGCCTTTCACCGTCATCGTGACGCAGGCCGCCCGGGCATGCGTTGCCGTGCGCCGGAGCGACGCCGGTGCCTTTCCGTCACTCCTGCGCCGCCGTAGCGGTCGCCGCTTCCGCGGCAATCAGCGCGAGCCCGGACAGGATCAGCGCATCGTGCCGCGTATGCGGGAGCGTCAGCGCACGCGCGACGTCGTCCGCCGCGCCGCCGGCCAGCACGAGCCGCACGGGCGCTTGCCACGCATCGCCAAGATCGCGCCACGCGCGTTCGATCAGCCCGGCCTGCGCGTACAGACAGCCGGCTGATAGCGAGCGCGGTGTGTCGACCTGGAACGGTTCTGCCTGCGCACCCGCGAGCAGGCCGCTCGCGATGTCGGTGGTCAGCGTCGGCAACTGAGCGGTGTGCGTGCCGAGCGCGCGCATCATCAGCGCCCAGCCCGGTGCGATCAGCCCGCCCGTGAAGCGGCCGTCCGCGCGCAGCGCCTCGAGCGTCGTCGCGGTGCCGAACGTCGCGATCAGCAGGTGCTCGCCGGGAAACGCCGCGTGCGCGCCGATCAGGCCGGCCCAGCGGTCGCTGCCGAGCTGGTCGGGCGTCGTATAGCCGTTCGTCACGCCGCATTGCGCGGGCTGCGAGCGGATCATCGTGCGCGGCAG
>NZ_JAAGPO010000371.1:0-238 GCF_017104825.1 Burkholderia sp. Ac-20345
GAAAAAAAAAAAATGTCCTCAGTGCATTACTCCCCCATTACGTTGTACTTGATCCTACTGTCACTGCTCCCCTACCACTCTCCTCATGCTTGGATGCGTGCGATCATGCTCCTGTCGATCCTTCTCTCGAGCTTCTTTGTCCCGTCGTTATTCTCTTCTCTGTTCCCCTCCTCCTCTTTGTAGTCTTCTGTCGCTCGTTGTTCTCGCGTTCCTTCTCCAGAAGTTCAACCGCACCTGC
>NZ_JAAGPO010000372.1:0-4452 GCF_017104825.1 Burkholderia sp. Ac-20345
TCCGCGCCGTTTCGTCGGCCGGCGCGCGCGCCGCGAGCGGGCCGCCGATCGCCTCGGCCACATGCCGCTGTACAGTCGCGTACGGCCCGTTCACGAACCGGCAGAACGCATCGCGATCGAAGTCGGTGCGCGCGTCGACCGGATTGGTCGACGCGACGAAGAAGCGCACCGCGTCGGCCGGCACGCGCGTGCGGGCCGCGAGATCCTCGACCCAGATCGCCCAGCGCAGGCTCGTCGAGAACTTGCGCCCTTCCAGCGTATAGAAATGGTTGATCACGAAGCGGTCGAACGGCTTCGACACGCCGTCCGCCATCGCCATCGCCTGGATCCCGACCAGGTGCGACACGCAGTTGTCGATCCCGAATCCGTTCACGGTGATCACGTCCGAGTCGCGATCGAACGGATTCGCATGCAGCCCGTGCTTGCGCGCATAGAGATCGCCGACGAAGCGGATCGCGCCGAACAGCAGACCATGACCGAACAGCGTGCGCGGCTCGCCGTCCAGCGCGTAAGGCAGCCCCCAGCCGGCATGGCTCGTCACGCGAAAGCGCGCGCCGTCGCGTTCGAGATGGCGGCGCGCGATATCGACGAATACCGGTGCGGTCTCGGTGCCCGCCAGTTGCGCGACCAGCGCGGCGGGATCCGCGATGTCGAAGAACAGGTTGTCCTGTTCGCGCATCGCAAGCGTCTCGCCCCAGCGCGCCGACGGTTCGCGGACATCCTCCGGCTGGAAATGCGCGCCGCAGTCCTCGCAGAAGAATCCCGAGACGTCGCGCGCACACTGCGGGCAGCGGCCGAGCAGGAAACTGCCGGTCACGTAGCAGTTGCGCGCGGCCGAAAACGGCAGGCGTTCGCGCACCGTCGACACGCGTCGCTGCGCGGCAAGCCGCGCGACGAGCCCGTCGTGCGCGGCGAGGTACGCGTCGTGATGCGCATCGCCGAGCGGATCGACGAACAGGTCGACGTCGATGTTCATGTCGGCGAGATCGTCGACGATGCCCGCGCAGCTCTGCCGCGCGAGCGCCGCCGATTCGACGCCGGCCTGCCCGGCGCGCAGCGGGATGTAGGAATCGTACGGGTCGCTCGCGCACGCGATGCGCGCGCATTCGCCGCGGCTGCGCAGGTGGCGCGCGAGCATGTCGAGCCGCAGGTACGGGCCCGCGATATGACCCAGGTGCAGGCGCCCGTTCGGCGCCGGCATCGCGGGCACGAGCAGGTAGTGGCGCGGGTCGCGGATCGTGTCGATCGGCATGATGGTCTCCGGGTCAGTCCAGCGTGACGGTCACGTCGGCCGCGAGCTCGCGCAGCAGCGCCACGATGTCGCGGTCGAGTTCGCACTGCGCGATCAGGTACGCGATCTCGTACGCCTTGAACACGTCCTTCGGCAGCGCCATCTGCGCGCCCTTGCCGGCGACGACCTGCAGGAAACGCAGCTCCGGCCGGCGCCACAGTCGCTCGAAACCTTCGACGCGGGCGATGCGGCCGAGCCCGGGCGGCATCACGATGCGCTGGCCCGCGCGCGTCGACGCGGTGCCGAGCCGGTCGTCGAGCGGGCCGTCGATCGCGCCGCGCGCGAGATCGAGCACCGTGCGATACGGCGAAAAGCCCGCGACGCTGTACGGGATCAGGTGCGAGTTGATGAACTCGCCGCCGAGCCGCCCGCCGATCTCGAGAATCTTCGGCCCGTCGCGCGTCACCATCACGTCCGCATGAAAGCCGCACCAGTCGATGCCGGTTGCCGCGACGCCCGCGCGCACCATGTCGCGAATGGCCGCCTGCGTGCCGGCCGGCAGCAGCGACGGCGTCACGTTCTCGTACTGGATCGGGATCGACCGGTCGAAGGTCTTGTCGATGATCGCGTTGATCGCGACGCGGCCGTGCGCGACGACGCCGGACACCGAGTGCTCGCTGCCCGTCAGCCGTTCCTCGAGCAGCGCATGATCGCCGTACAGGCTGAACATCTCGCCCTTTTCCGGCGAGTTGTATGCGCGAAATGCGCGATAGACCTCGGCGGGATCGTCGTGCGCGTCGACCGGAAAGATGCCGCGGCTGCCGGAGTTGCCGGCCGGCTTCAGCAGCGCGGGCGCGCCGATCCGCTTCAGCGCGGCAGTGAACTCGGCTTCGCTGCTGACCACCGCGTAGCGCGGGTTCGCGTTCGGCACGGCGTCCAGCACGCGGCGGGTCGCGGCCTTGTCGCGCACGTTGAGCGCGGCGTCCGGCGCCGTGCCGCGCAGCCCGAGCCGATGCGACAGCCGGCTCGCGAGCACGACTTCGAGGTCCTTCCACGCGACGACGCCGGACAGCTCGATGCGATGTTCGCGCAGGTAGTCGAGAATGGTCCGCTCGGCGGCGTCGTAATCGCCGAGCCGTGTCGGAATGATGCCGGCGCAGCCGAACGAGCGGAACGCGTCCGGCGTCGGCGTCGCCACATACAGGTCGAGTCCGAGGCTGCGCGCCGCGTCGATTTCGGCGATCCGCTCGCCCGGAAGCGCGCGCGTGTCGAGATACAGCATGGCCGGTGCATGGGTCATGGCGGTGTGCTCCTGTCAGTTCACGAATTGTTGGGTGGCAGCGTGCGGCGCGTCGCCGTGCGGCCAGTCGACGAAACCCGGCGGCGTGCCGACTTCATAGATGGAGGCGCCCGCGATCGCGTTCGCGATCCGGCCGCTGCGCCACGCGGCGAGGCTCAGGTTCGGGTCGGCGATACCGCGCGTCGTGCGCGCGGCGTTCTGGAAGAAAATCCGCGCGGCGCTCGGCCGGTTCCAGCGCACCGCATAGTCGTCGTCGAGCTCCGGCACGCCGTTGCGCGTGTGCATCTCGAAGCGCAGCGATTCCAGCGCACCCGGCATCTGGAATTCGCTGCCCGTCGCAAGCAGCACGACGTCGGCGTGCAGCGGCGCGTGCACGCCGGTACCGTCGTCGACGCTCAGCACGTAGCCGCCGTCCGCGCGATGCAGGTTGGCCATGCTGCGGCCGGGCATCAGCGCGCAATGGCCGGTGCGCCCTTCGATGTGCGTGATTTCGTAGAGCCGCTGGTAGATCGCCGTCAGAAGCGGCAGCGTGACGCCGTCGCTCGCAAGGCGCTGCGTGTCGAGCGCGTCGCGCTTGCGCTCCGGCGACAGCCGCGAGAAATGCTCGTTGTACTGCGGCACGAACCATTCGTTGACGAACGGCGAGTCGTCCATCGGCAGGAAGTTCTCGCGCCGCGTCAGCCAGGCGACGTGCGCGGGTGCCGCGTCGCCCGTCAGCCCGAGCAGGTGCAGCGCGAGTTCGGCGCCGCTCTGGCCGCCGCCGACGATCGCGACGCGCCGGCCGGCGAGCGCCGGCCGCACGGTGCAGAACTGCGACGAATGCAGCACGTCCGCGCCCAGGTGCGGCCGTGCGCACGCGGGAATGGTCGGGCGCAGGCCGACGCCGACGACGAGATTCGCGGTGCGCACGACCCCGTGCGAGGTCGTGACGCGCAGCGCGCGCCCGTCCCGCACGACGCTTTCGACTTCGCAGTCGAACCGCAGGTTGTCGAGCGACGCGCATACCCATTGCATGTACTGCTCGAACTCGCGGCGGCGCACGGTCGGAAAGCGCGCGTTCGCAAACGAGTACAGGCGCTCGGTGCGTTGCAGGAACGCGATGAACGAGTAGCGGCTGCACGGATCGGCCAGCGTCACGAGGTCCTTCAGGAAGCTGGTCGTCAACGACGAATCGGCGAGCATCAGCCCCGGATGCCAGCGGAACTCGGGCTTGCGCTCGACGAACAGCGAGCGCAGGCCGTCCAGCGGCGCCAGCAGCGCGGCCAGGCTCAGGTTGAACGGGCCGACCCCGATCCCGAGCACGTCGACCTCCTCCCCGGCAAGGGCCCGCGGCTTCGCGCCGTCGAGCGCCTGAATGTCGAAAGTGTTCATCGCGCCTCCCCGGCACCGGTGATCGAATCGTGAAGAACGGCGCTGCCGGCCTCGCCGAGCACGAGCCCGGCAAGCACCGCGCCGCCATGAACGGCCGTGGCGATCCCGCTGCCGCAATAGCCGCCGCACCAGCCCAGCCGCCCGGCCGTGCCGACATGCGGCACACCGTGCGCCGTGAAGCCGAGCGGCGCGGACCACACACGCTCGACGCCCACGTGCCCGAGCGCCGGGAAATACGTCGCCAGCCGCGCGCGCAAGGCGGCTTCGGCATCCGCGGGCGGCATGTCCGTCGCCAGGCCGAGCCGGCTGCCGAACAACAGTCGCCCGCGGTCGTCGAGCCGGAAGTAGTCCTTGTCGGCGGACAGCGTGCCGTACACGCGCGGCTGCCGCGAAATGCGGCGCTGCGTCGCGTCGTCGAGCACGCCGGTCGCGAGCAGGTGCGTGCCGTACCGTTCGAGCGGCGGCCGTACGTCGGCCGGCAGCAACGGCCACGCGTCCTCCGCGCACACCAGCACGGTGCCGGCGGCGAGCGTCGCATCGTCGCGGTCGA
>NZ_JAAGPO010000373.1:0-233 GCF_017104825.1 Burkholderia sp. Ac-20345
TGGCATAACGTAGCGACTGGGTCTATGTGAACTATTGTGCACGCACTGTCTGTAGGAGTGTGTGCCACGATGCAGTGAGTGGTATATGTACGCTGCATCAGCTGTCATAGAAGCATATGACTAATACACGAATGAATATAGAGTTATCGTATCTTAAGACATGCACTAATTAGACTCTTTCTTTTTAATATGGTGGTATTTCAACTATAGTGATGTTGTTTTTTTTTTTTTTT
>NZ_JAAGPO010000374.1:0-4325 GCF_017104825.1 Burkholderia sp. Ac-20345
TCGTCGCGCGGCTCGACGCGGCCGCGCACCGGGCGGGCGAGATCGGCGCGCAGCGCGCCGGGCGCCTGACGATCGGCTTCGTCAGCGCCGCGCTGTTCGACACGCTGCCGCGCGCGATCCGTGCGTTGCGCGAGAGCGCGCCCGACGTGGAGCTCGTGATGAGCGAGATGAGCAATGCCGAGCAGGCGATCGCTCTCGAGCGCGGCGAGATCGATATCGGGCTGCTGCACACGCCGGTCGCGGTCAACGGCAGGATGCGCGAGAAGCTGATCCGGCGCGATCCGCTCGTCGCGGTGCTGCCGATGGATTTCCCGCGCCAGCCCGACGGCACCGTTACGCTGGCCGAGCTCGCCGCGGCCGGCCTCGTGTGGTTTCCGCACGATCAGCTGCCGCTGATCCGCGCGGGCATCCTGAGCGCGTTCCGCCAGGCCGGGCATGCGGTGGACATCGTGCTCGACGTGAACCGCACGCTGACCGTGGTCGCGTGCGTCGCCGCCGGATGCGGCGTGTCGCTGCTGCCGCGCTCGATCCACGCGTTCGCATTCGACGGCGTCACTTACAGCCCGATCCGCGACGGTGCCGCACTGCCGCATTTCGAACTGAGCGCGATCTGGCCGGCCCGGTCTCGCCCGACACTCGCGGACCGCTTCGCCGCGCTGTTGCCGTCGGCCGACACGCGCGCCTGAGCGGCAGGCGCCGCATGCGGCACGGCGTCGCCCGGAAACAGGCCGCACCGGTCGCGCACCGCTTCGCTTCCGGTACGGGTCGTGTTGCGTCGTCTGCAGGGTCCGTCGTCGATGGATGAAAGCGCGCGCGTCATGCGAGCGTCGCGGTCGCCTGCATGGTCAGCCAGCCGTCGCGATCCTTCGCCCACAGCTCGATCGTCCGGCCGTCATCCGAAGGCTTGCCGCACAGCGTGAACGGCTCCCCGTCGAACGTCGGGCGCACTGCGCGAAACGCGAAGCTCGCGAGCGTCGCACCGGGCCGTTCGCGATGCACGAGATCGACCAGCAGCGTCGCGATCAACGGGCCGTGCACGACGAGCCCCGGATAACCTTCCTCCTGCGTCACGTAGCTGCGGTCGTAATGGATGCGGTGACCGTTGAAGGTCAGCGCCGAATAACGGAACAGCATCACGGCGTCGGCCGTGACCGTGCGCGACCACGTCTCGCCTGCCGGCGCCGCGATCGGCTTCGGCGCGGGTGCGCCCGGCTGCGGCGCGTCGCGATAAACGATGTCGTGCTCCTCCTCGACGCACAGCGCGCCGTCGCACTCGATCCGGTGCTGCACCGTCACGAATACGAGCCGGCCGCTGCGGCCCGTCTTGTCCTCGAGGTTCGCGACCGTCGATTCGCGCGTCGCGCGCCGCCCCGTGCGCAGCGGCGCATGGAACGTCAGGCGGCCGCCGGCCCACATGCGGCGCGGCAGCGGCACGGGCGGCAGGAAGCCGCCGCGCTTCGGGTGGCCATCGGGGCCGACTTCGGCCAGCGGTGCGACGGGCAGGAAATAGAGCCAGTGCCACATCGGCGGCACAACGTCGCCGGGCGGCGGGTGATCGAGCGTGGCGGCCAGCGCGTTCAGCGGGAACGCGGTGATGTCGTCGCCGAGCGTTTCGGTCTTGCCGAGCCACGCGTCGAGCGACGCCGGGCCGGGGGGCTGCGAGGATGGGGTGGACACGTGCGGAATCTCCGGGATGCTTGCAACGGCCTCAATATGCACGCCGCGCGACGTTTCGCGAAGCCGGATTTCCCGAACCCCGGCTTCGCACCTGCCTGACCTGCCCGACCTGCCGAGCCGTCCTGGCGGACGACTTTCGTCTGACCATTCGACCGCGGCCGCCGCCGGGCCGGCAACCTTATAGCTTGACCACCGCCGGCACGCCGCCTAAATTGCATCAGACGGGCCGGCCGCGCCGCGCGCGACATGTCATTCGGGTGACGAAAACGATAGTTTGCTATCGAATTATTTTGCCCCTATCATCTCGCCCATGACCAATCTGCACGACCTCCGTCTCGCCGTCAGCAGCCTGCTGGTGCTGTCCGCGCGCAAGTGGCGCCGCACCAGTGACGGCGTGCTGACCGCGTACAACGTGTCCGAGGCCTGCGCGACGCCGCTGCTGATCGCCGGGCGCCTCGGCGAAGGCGTGCGGCAAGGCACGCTCGCCGAATACGTCGGCATCGAAGGGCCGTCGCTCGTGCGCCTGCTCGACCAGCTGTGCGCGGCCGGCCTCGCGCGCCGCGACGAGGATCCGCACGATCGCCGCGCGAAAACGATCTCTCTGACGGCCGCCGGCCGCGCGGTCACCGCGAAGATGGAGGAAGACCTGCGCGCGCTGCGTGCGCAGGTGCTCAAGGGTGTCACGCGCGCCGATCTCGAAGCGACGCTGCGCGTGCTCGACGCATTCAATGCATCCGAGTCGCACACGCCCGCCGCGCGCGCATCCCACCCCGGCAACGCCACGTCATGACCTACCCGAGCCTTCGCGACTGGCTGTTCTCGGGCAAGACGTTCGCCGCGTCGATGCTCGCGCTGTACCTCGGCCTGTATTTCCAGTTGCCGCGCCCGTACTGGGCGATGGCAAGCGTCTACATCGTGTCGAACCCGTTCGTCGGCGCGACGCGCTCGAAGGCGCTGTATCGCGCGCTCGGCACCGCGCTCGGCGCGGCCGCCGCGATCTTCTTCGTGCCGCCGTTCGTCGAGACACCGCTGCTGTTCGCGATCATCGTCGCCACCTGGTGCGGCACGCTGCTCTACCTCGCGATCTCCGACCGCACCGCGCGCAGCTACGTGTTCATGCTCGCCGGCTACACGATGCCGCTGGTCGCGCTGCCAACCGTGACCGATCCGTCCACCGTGTTCGACGTTGCGATCGCACGTACCGAGGAGATCGTGCTCGGCATCGTGTGCGCGAGCGTGGTCGGCAGCGCGATCTTCCCGAACCGGCTCGCGCCGACGCTGATCGAGCGCACCGACGCGTGGTTCAAGGACGCCGCGTTCTACGGCCGCGAGACGCTGTCCGGGCACATCGCCGGCAAGGCGTTGTCCGCGTGCCGGCAACGCCTCGCGGCGACCATCACGGGCCTCGAATTCCTGCTGAGCCAGCTGAGCTACGACCATGCGCACCCGCGCATCCTCGCGCGCGCGCAAGCGCTCGCGGGCCGCATGCAGCTGTTCCTGCCGCTGATGTCGTCGCTCGCCGATCCGTTGATCGCGCTGATGCGCGACCTGCACATCCGGCCGGCCGGGCTCGACGAGCTGCTTGCCGATGCCGCGAAATGGTTCGACGCGCCGCTGCCGGCCGTCCGGGCCGGCACCGACGGCGACATGACCGACGACCCGGTCGCGGAACGCCTGCGCGAACGCATCGCCGCGCTGCAGCCGGCCGACCACGCGCTCGCGAGCTGGGACGGCGCGCTGCTGTCGAACGCGCTGTGGCGGCTGCGCCAGGTCATCGACATCTGGCAGGACTGCCGTTCGCTGCGCGCGCTGATCGGCAACGAAGCGGGTGTCTGGCAGCCGCGCTACCGGCACTGGCGGCTCGGCGGCACCGAACGTTTCTTCGATCGCGGGATGATGCTGTTCTCGACGCTGACCGTCGTCGCCGCGATCGTGTTCGCGAGCTGGCTGTGGATCGCGTCCGGCTGGCACGACGGCGCCGCGGCCGTCACGCTCGTGGCCGTGTCGTGCAGCTTCTTCGCCGCGCTCGACGAGCCGGCGCCGCTGGTGTTCAAGTTCTTCCTCGCGACGACCGCAAGCGTCGTGTTCGCGGGCCTGTACCTGTTCGTCGTGCTGCCGCACGTGCACGATTTCGCGATGCTCGTCGTGATGTTCGCAGGCCCGTTCATCCTGATCGGCACGCTGCTGCCGCGCCCGCAGTTCAACATGGTGACGATGCTCGTCGCCGTGAACACGGCCACCTTCATCAGCATCCAGGGTGCGTACGACGCCGATTTCTTCGTGTTCCTGAACAGCAACCTCGCGGGCGTCGGCGGGCTGCTGTTCGCTTATGTATGGACGCGTGCGACGCGGCCGTTCGGCGCGGAACTCGCGGTGCGGCGCCTGCTGCGCTCGGGCTGGGAAGATGTCGCGCGCTCCGCGTCGACGCAGCCGCTCGACGACCAGCGCAACCACGCGTCGCGGATGCTCGACCGCGTCACGCAGCTGCTGCCGCGCCTCGGCGCGTCCGACGATCACCGCCACCCGTCGATCGAAAGCTTCCGCGACCTGCGCATCGCGCTCAACGCGCTCGACCTGCGCCGCTCGCGCCGCCGGCTGTCGGGCGACGTGCCCGACGCGATCGACCGCGTGCTGGCCGGCGTCACCGA
>NZ_JAAGPO010000375.1:0-4161 GCF_017104825.1 Burkholderia sp. Ac-20345
TGGCCACGGCGGCCGGCCGGTGCCGCGCGCCCGTGTGCCACGCGGGCAGGCGCGGGCCCGCGCCGAACAGCTTCTCGCGCAGCGTCGGCGCGGGATCGTAGTCTTCCTTGTACACGCCGCGGTTCTGCAGCTCGGGCACGACCCAGTCGACGAAATCCTCGAACGACTCAGGCATCACGGTGCGCGTCAGGTTGAAGCCGTCGATGCCGGTCTCGTCGATCCACGACTGCAGTTCGTCCGCGACCTGCGACGGCGAGCCGACGATCGGCGCATAGCGGCCGCCGAGCGACATCTGTTCGAGCATCCGCCGCACGGTCCACGTGCCGGTCGTGCTCTTGCGCGAGATCGCGTCGACGGCCGACTGGATCGAGTCGGTCTTCACGTACGAGATCGGCTCGTCGAGGCCGTACTTCGCGAAATCGATACCGGTCGAGCTCGCGAAATGCGCGAGGCCGGCTTCGGGGCTCGCGTAGCGCCGGTATTCGTCGAACTTCTCGCGCGCGAGCCGCTCGGTCTCGGCCGTCACGACGCTCACGCCGGCGAAGATTTTGATCGACGCCGGGTCGCGGCCCTGCCGTGCAGCGGCCGCGCGGATGTCGAGTGCCGCCGCGCGGGCGGCGGCCTTGCTTTGCCCGTTCACGAACACGCATTCCGCGTGACGGCCCGCGAACTCGACGCCGCGCGCGGACGAACCGGCCTGGTACAGCACCGGCGTGCGCTGCAGCGACGGCTCGCTCAGATGAATCGCGTCGATCGAATAGAACGGCCCGTCGTGCTTCACGCGCCGCACCTTGCCCGGCTGCGCGAACACGCGCGCCTGTGCGTCGCGGATCACCGCGTCGTCGTCCCAGCTCTGTTCCCACAGCTTGTAGACGACGTCCATGTAGTCGTCCGCGCGCTCGTAGCGGTCGTCGTGGCCGATCTGCTGCGCGAGGCCCATCCCGCGCGCGGCGCTGTCGAGATAGCCGGTGACGATGTTCCAGCCCACGCGCCCTTTCGTCAGATGATCGAGCGTCGACATGCGGCGAGCGAACAGGTACGGCGGCTCGTAGGTCAGGTTCGCGGTCACGCCGAAGCCGAGGTGCCGCGTGACCTGCGCCATCGCGGGCACGAGCAGCAGCGGATCGTTGACGGGCACCTGCACCGATTCGCGCAGCGCGGCATCGGGGCCGCCGCCGAACACGTCGTACACGCCGACGATGTCCGCGAGGAAGATCCCGTCGAACTTGCCGCGCTCGAGCGTCTTCGCGAGGTCGGCCCAGTAGTCGAGATCGGTGTAGTGCGCGGAGCGGTCGCGCGGATGCGTCCACAGCCCGTGGTTGATATGCCCGACGCAGTTCATGTTGAACGCGTTGAGCAGGATCTTCTTGCGATTCGCCGTCGTCATGCCCGCCTCCGTCACCACGCGATCGCGTACAGCGAGCCGAACGCGTTGTCGAGCGCCTTGCGCACGGCCGGCGACTGCTGGTAGATCGCGATGAACTTGCGGATGCGCGGATCGTTCACGCTGTCCGGCCGCACGACCCACTGGATCGCGAAGATCTTGTTCTCGGTGCCGTCGAACAGCAGCGCGCTGTTCGGGTCGGTCGTGCCGGCGAGCTTGATGAAGCTCGGGTAGCCCTGCGCGAGATCGACATCGTCGAGCGAACGCGCGAGCTGCGACGCCTCGAGCGGGATGATCTTCAGGTGCTTCGGGTTCGCGACGATGTCGTGCGTCGTCGCGCGGTAGTCGGCGCCCGGCTTCAGCGTGATGAGCCCCGCACGCTGCAGCAGCAACAGCCCGCGCCCGCCGTTCACCGGATCGTTCGCGATCGCGACCTTCGCGCCGTCCTTCAGCTCGCTGAAGTTTTTCACCTTCTTCGAATAGAGGCCGATCTTCATGATCGTGCCGGGAGCGATCGACACGAAGTTGTAGCCGCCCTGCTTGTTCGCGTTCTCGAGGAACGGGATGTGCTGGAAGTAGTTGACGTCGATGTCCTTGTTCGCGAGCGCCGCGTTCGGCGTATTCCAGTCGGTGAATTCGACGATCTTCACGTCGAGCCCCTGCGCCTTCGCCTCCTTGGCGGCGACCTTCAGTGCCTCGATCTGCGGACTGGTCGAGATGCCGACCTTCAGCGGCGCGGTGTCGGCGTGCGCGCCATTGAGCAGCGCGACGCCAAGCACGGCGGCGGCCAGCAGACGCGCGACGCGGCCGGCGGAAAAGCGGGCGGAAAAAACGGCATGCAGCATGGAAACCACTCTCCTGTCCAAAGACGGTATCGACGGATGAGCGACGCCGCGGCGAACGCACGGGCGTTCTCCGGACAGGAGTCATCGCATCGGAAAAGGATCAGCCGATGATAGAGAGCGGCGCGGGGACGGTCTACGAAGCGATTGTGCGAAGAAAATCGCGCGCGGCGATATGGCGGGCGGCCACGCGGGATCGGGGGCCTGACCGGGGGCCCGGCCGGCCATCTGGCCGAAATCTCGGCCTGCGCGCCGGGCGAATTCCGAGATCTCGGCCAACCGGTCGCGCCACCCTTTCCGCAGACGAAACAAATCCCTTATAAATCAATGCATTAAAAATATTCCGGCAGGCCGGATTCCTGGCACGGGGGTTGCGTAATAGACGGCACACGATGCCGCGAAGCCATGCAGGCATTCCAACATCAGGAGACACGTCTTGCAGACCTCAATCCATACCCCGTCCCATCCGGAGCCGGTTTCCGACGCCGTCGCCGCCCCGCGCGAGCGCTTCTGGCCGGAAGGCTGGTGGAAACTGATGGAAATCCGCATCGGCATCATTCCGCTGCCCGTCTACTTCATCCTGCTCGCGCTGATCGTCGGCTTCTCGGTGACCGGCAAGGTGCCCGGCGAGATCTCGATGGCGATCGCGGTGCTCGCGTTCTTCGGCTTCACCTGTGCGGAACTGGGCAAGCGCCTGCCGCTCCTGCGCAACATCGGCGCGGCCGCGATCTTCGCGACCTTCGTGCCGTCTGCGCTCACCTACTACCACCTGCTGCCGAAGCCGGTGCTGAACCTGACGGTCGAATTCACTAAATCGACCAACTTCCTGTACCTGTTCATCGCGTCGATCATCGTCGGCAGCATCCTGAGCATGGATCGCCGCGTGCTGATCCAGGGCTTCGTGAAGATCTTCATCCCGCTCGCGGCCGGCTCGGTCGCGGCCGCGATCGTCGGCACGGCGGTCGGCACCGCGCTCGGCCTCGGCGCACGCCACACGCTGCTGTACATCGTCGTGCCGATCATGGCGGGCGGCGTCGGCGAAGGCGCGATTCCGCTGTCGATCGGCTATTCGGAACTGATGCACCTGCCGCAAGGCGAGATGTTCGCGATGGTGCTGCCGCCGGTGATGCTCGGCAGCCTGACCGCGATCATCCTGTCGGGCGCGCTCGACATGATCGGCAAGCGCTTCCCGCACCTGACCGGCAACGGCCGCCTGCAGGTCGGCGAATCGGGCGACATGACGCCCGAGAACGAGGAAATCCGCGGCCACGTCGACGTCACGCACATCGCGGGCGCCGGTATCACGGCGATCACGCTGTACCTCGTCGGCCTGATGGCGTTCAAGCTGTTCGGCCTGCCCGCACCGGTCGCGATGCTGTTCCTCGCAGTGCTCGTGAAGCTCGCGCGCGCGGTGTCGCCGCCGCTGCAGGAAGGCGCGTTCGTCGTCTACAAGTTCTTCTCGACCGCCGTCACGTATCCGCTGCTGTTCGCGATCGGTGTCGCGATGACGCCGTGGGACAAGCTGACCGCTGCGTTCACGATCGTCAACGTCGTCACGATCGTGTCGACCGTCGCGACGCTGATGGGCACCGGTTTCGTGGTCGGCCGCCTGATGAAGATGTACCCTATCGACACCGCAATCGTGAACGCCTGCCACAGCGGGCAAGGCGGCACCGGCGACGTCGCGATCCTGACTGCCGCGAACCGGATGCAGCTGATGCCGTTCGCGCAGATCGCGACGCGCATCGGCGGCGCGATCGTCGTCACGGTCACGCTGATCCTGATCGCACACTTCGGATGACGCGCCGCCGCGCGCACCGTCGCGCAGGCCGCTTCGCACGCGCCGCCGCCGGCCCAGCCGGCGCGCGGCGCGCGTCGTTCTGGGCGTCGTTCTGGGCGTCGTTCTGGGCGTCGTTCTGGGCGTCGTTCTGGGCG
>NZ_JAAGPO010000376.1:0-4254 GCF_017104825.1 Burkholderia sp. Ac-20345
GAGCCTGCTGAATCGGGTGCTGTACAGCAAGCCGCTGACACCGGGCGACGAGCAGACGATCGATCTGCTGAAGAAGTCGGGTCCGCCGGATCAGGCGAAGCTGCAGGCCCGAACCGAGCAGCGCGCGGACATGACGGTGCAGCACGTCGCGGTCGATCGGCGGCAGGCCGCGCGCGCTTTGCCACAGTTTCGCGGTCGCGAGCGGCAGCATCACCAGCGCGATGATCGAATGGAACAGGAACGCCGGTTCGAGCGCGGGGTTCAGCGTGCCGGCCTGCTGCGCGGCGCGGATGCGTTCGGCAAAGCGCCCGACATGTTCGAGCGGAATGCGCCGGACCATCCGCTCGCGCAGCAGCCCGCCTTCGTGGACGATCTCGCGCAGCCAGATCGACGGCAGCCACGGCATGCGGTGCGTGACGTCGAAGAAGCGGTCGACGAGCTCGGCGACGAGCGCGAACGGATCGTTTTCGATGTGCGGCTCGGTCGGCCGCCACACGAACGCGATGACCTGTGCCAGCCGCTCCTCGACGATCGCGTCGAGCAACTGCTCGCGGTTCGTGAAGTAGTAGTGGACCATCGCCGACGTGACGCCGGCGGCGGCGGCGATCTGCGCGACGGTCGTCGCGGCGATCCCGCGCTCGGCGAACAACTGCATCGCGACGTCGAGCATGTGGTCGCGCAGGTCGAAATCGTCGACCGACGGGCGGCGCCCGCGCGGCCTGGCGACGGTGGATTTCGCGTTCATGAAATCGACGCTAATTGATGAGTTAGTTAATTTCAAGGAAGGGTTTTCGCCCGAGTTGATCGCGATCAGACGAGCGTCGAACGGGGACGCGGGTGGGCGGGGATGTGACGTGACGCGGCTCGGCGCAGCAAGCCGGCGGCGGAATGTAAGGAGCGGCTAATGGAGAAACGGCGGGGGGAACGAGCGGGGCGACAGCATGAACCGGCTGCATGCAACCCGGTCGCGAAGCGGGGGCACGTGCCGGGACAATGGCACGCGCCCCCGAAAGGCGGTCACTGATCGATCGGCGACGTCAGCGGCACGTGTTCGCCGGTCAGCCCGAACACGACGATCTGCGCGGGCTCGGTCGCACTCGCGTTGCGCGACACCTGGTGGCGCGAGCCGGGCGCCTCGTACCAGCCTTCTCCGGCGCGGTAGCGGTGCAGCGGGCCGCCGTTCACCTGCGACAGCACTTCGCCTTTCGACACGACCGCGAACACCGAGCCGAGGTGCCGGTGGGCATCGGAAGCCTGGCCGGGCGCATAGTCGACGGTCGCGACGACGGCGAGCTTGCCGGGCGCTTCGGGCACGGCTTGCTGCATGATCGTGTGCACGTTGTCGCCGGCGTCGTGCGCCAGGGCGGCGGCCGGCAGCAGCGCGGCGCCGGCCGCGAGCCACGCGCACAGGGCGGCGCGACGGAGGAGCGTAGCGTGAGTCATCGTCGTCTCCTTACTCGGGCATCTTGCGGAACGCGATCGCGAAGCGGTTCCACGAGTTGATCGTCGCGATCAGCATCGACAGGTCGAACAGCTCCTCGTCGGTGAAATGCGGCTTCACGGCTTCCCACACGGCATCGGGCACGTGGTTGCTGGCGACCAGCGTCAGCGCCTCGGTCCATTCCAGCGCCGCGCGTTCGCGCTCGGTGAAGAACGGCGTCTCGCGCCACGTGACGACGGTGGCCAGGCGGCGGTCGGTTTCGCCGCCCTTGCGCGCGTCGGTCGTGTGCATGTCGACGCAGAACGCGCAGCCGTTGATCTGCGACGCGCGCAGGCGGACGAGTTCGGCGAGCGGCTTCTCGATCGAGCTCTTCGCGAGGAATTCCTCGGCGTTGCGCATCACCTTGATCGCATTCGGGCTGGCGGTATAGAAGTTCAGGCGCGGTTGCATGGCAGGTCCTTTTTCGGTTGGGGCGCACGGTGGCGCGACAGGACCTACTTTAGGACGCATGCTGGCCTGCTAGAATGGCCAATTTCGGGGAAATTCAGGTAACCAGTTCCGAGCCGCCGACGGTGTCGGAACCCAGCAGGCCGGCCAGCGTCGCGAGCGCCGTGTCGATGCGCAGCGCGTCGATCCCGCCATAGCCGAACAGCAGCCCGGCACGCACCGGCACGCCGACGTGGAACGCCGAGATGCCGTACAGGCCGATGTCCTGCGCGCGGGCCGCGCGGACCAGCGCCGCTTCGTCGAGCCCCGGCTTCAGGTAGGCCGCGAGGTGGATGCCGGCGGTCGGCACGATCGCGTCGAACCACGGCGCGAGCTCGCCGCGCAGATGCGCGATCAGCATCTTGCGGCGCGCATCGTAGTGCTTCTGCACGCGCTTCAGGTGCCGCGCGAAATCGCCTTCGAGCATGAAGCGCGCGAGCGCCGCCTGGGTCAGCGTGCAGGTATGCCAGTCGACGATCTGCTTCGCCTTGGCCAGCGCGCCGCGCAGCGCGCGCGGCGGAATCGCGTAGCCGATCCGCAGTTCGGGAAAGATCGTCTTCGAGAACGTGCCGACATACGCGACGAGGCCCGTGCGGTCGAGGCTTTTCAGCGATTCCACCGGCCGGCCTTCGAAGCGGAACTCGCCGTCGTAGTCGTCCTCGATGATCACCGCGCGGCGGCGCTGCGCCCATTCGAGCAGCGCGACGCGCCGGTCCAGCGTCATCGGCATGCCGAGCGGGAACTGGTGCGATGGCGTCACGTAGACGAGGCGCGCGTCGTCGGGCAGCCGCTCCGTCACCAGCCCGTGCGCGTCGACCGGCACGCCGATCACCGTCGCGCCGAGCGACGCGAACGCGGCGCGCGCGGGCGGATAGCCGGGATCTTCGACCGCGACCACGTCGCCGGGCCGCACGACGACGCGGGCGATCAGGTCGAGCGCCTGTTGCGCGCCCTGCGTGACGAGCACGTCGTCCCAGCCGCACGCGACCGCGCGGCTGAACGCGACGTAGCGTGCGATCGCGCCGCGCAACTGCGGATCGCCGGCCGGGTCGTGGTACTGGGCGGGGCCGCGCATCTGCTGGCGCAGTGCGTGATGCAGGCAGCGCCGCCACGCATCGAACGGGAACAGCGCCTTGTCGGTCACGCCGCCGCGGAAGTCGAAGCCGGGCGCATCCTGCGGCGTGGGCATCGCGAGTGCGTCGGGCAGGTCGTCCCACAGCGCGCGCGCATCGACCGCGTCGACACGCGGCGTGTCCTCGACGAGCGACGGTGCCGACATGGCGGCAGCGTGCGGCACGCGCGCGAGGCCGTCGGCGACGAACGTGCCGTCGCCCGCGCGCGTCGTCAGGTAGCCCTCGGCGACGAGGCGCTCGAACGCGTCGAGGGTCGTCTTGCGCGATACGCCGAGCTGTTTCGCAAGGTCGCGCGTCGACGGCAGCCGTGCGCCGCCGGCGAGCCGCCCGTCGACGATCGCGGTGCGCAGCTGCCGGAAGATTTGCCCCGTCAGGTCGTGACGGCCTTCGATGCGGATGGCGATGTCCATCGCAGTGGTTACCTCGATTGGCGTAATTTCGTGCCAATCAGCATACCGGAAGTCGGCGCACGGATCGGTGGTTCTGCGCGACGTGACGGTTTCGCGGGTTTCGCTCGATGCCGGAACCGGCCGTCACGGTGCAAGGAATCCGGACAGGGCGATGCGGGCGGCAGGCGAACCGGCGCATCGTTCAACGCTGGCCCGGCGGTATCCGTCAGGGGGCGGGCATCGTCAGACGCCGCAGCCCCGTCGAGCGATTGGACCTCGGCCCGCTGCTGCCTTACGATCCACGACAACCCCACACCGGAGCGTGCCCATGCTGTCCGAAGACGAACTTGCGCTGCTCGACGCAATCCGCGCCACCGGCAGCCTGTCGCGCGCGGCCGCGCGGCTCGGCAAGGCGCCGTCGACGGTGTCGCACGCGGCGCGCCAGCTCGAAACGCGCTTCGACGCGCTGCTGTTCGACCGGCGCGGCTACCGGCTGCAGCTCACGCCGGCCGGACAGTTGCTGACCGACGAGGCGGCACGGCTGGCGCTGGACGTCGCGCGGCTGACGCAGCGCGTGCGGCAGGTCGCGAGCGGCTGGGAAGACCGGTTGTGGATCGTCAGCGACGAGGTGCTGGAGTTCGACACGCTGCTGCCGGTCGTTCGTGCATTCGACGCGCTCGACTCGGGCGTGTCGTTGCGTTTTACGCACGAAGTGCTCGGCGGGACCTGGGAAGCGCTGCGCGACGGCCGCGCCGATCTGGTGGTCGGCGCGACCAACGAGCCGCCGGCGATTCCCGGCTTCAAG
>NZ_JAAGPO010000377.1:0-4185 GCF_017104825.1 Burkholderia sp. Ac-20345
CCAAGCCGGACGGCGCGTACGACGCGGCCTGCACGGTGCCGCGCAACGCGAGCGGCACGGTCGGCGCGAACGCGATCGCGCTTTCACGCGTGGCCGGCAGCAGCGCGGCGAGCCGGTTCAGCCAGCCGTCCTTCACCTGGTACGGTGCGCGGCCGCCCGTCTCGAGCACGTTCTGCCCGTCGAAGTGCGAGCGGTCTCGATACGGCGACGCAATCGCGTGAACGAACAGCGCCTGCCCGTCGCGGTACAACTGCGCGGTCTGCACGAGCGACGGATGCAGCGCGAACGTGCCGTCGAGCCGCGTCGCGGCCGCCGTGTCGATCGCGAGCGGGCCGCGCAGCGACGCATACGCGGGCTCCGCATACGGGACGACGATGTTCAGGCCGTCGGCCGCGCCGCGCTGGATCACGAACACGAAGCGCCGGTCGGTCTCGACGTTCGCGAACACGATCCGCGGCGCGACGAGGATCGCGCCGGCACCGGCGGCGGCCACGCTCAGGAATTGTCGGCGGGACAGTGCCATGGTCATCTCCGTTGGAAATCGGGCGATACGAGCAACAGCGCAAGCGACGTGGTTGCGCTTTCGGCGCGCGACAGCGCGGTTGCCGTCGGCGCGCTCAACGAACCGGCGAGCAGCGTGTTACCGAGCGTGCGCGCGTCGAGCCGGTCACCCGTGCGCGCGGCCAGCCGCTGCGCGAGTTCGACGCGGCGCACGAGCGCGTCGGGCGCGGCCCAGCTCGCGGCAACGTCGTCGTAACCGGCCGGCGAGCCCGGCCGCCACACCGGCTGGCCGAGCTGCGTGAGCAGCGGCGCGGCCTTCAGGTCGCCGGTGTCGTGCCAGCCGAGCCCGCGCAGCGACGACACGGCCCACTCCCACGGCGTCTTGAACTTGCGGTTGACCGGCGACCACGCATCGGGTGCATCAACGAGTGCGCGATAAACGGTCGGCAGATCGCCGCCGCTCGCATCGAACGCGCGGGCCAGCCGGTCGGTCAGCGCGGGCGGCGGATTGTCGGCGACGAAATGACGGGCAAGCTGGAACGCGATATGCCGGCCGGTCGCCTCAGAATGCGCGAGGTCGTGCAGGATCGCGCGCGCCTGCGCTTCGCCGGGCTGGTCGTAGCTGCGCCCCATCACGGTCCGCGCGCCGGGCTCATGCAATTTCGGGCGGAACACGAACGCGCCGGGCGCCGCATCGCCGGGCTGCGGGCCGCGCCCGCCGGCAATGCTCCAGCCCGTCAGCGCACGTGCGAATTCCGTTACGTCGGCCTGCGTGTAACCCGTGCGTACGCCGAGCGTGTGCAACTCCATGATTTCGCGCGCGAGGTTCTCGTTGAGCCCGCGCCTGCCCGACGGATTGCGCGCTTCGGCACGCAACGCGGCCGGGCTGTCGGGGCCGACCGAGCGCGCCTGGTCGAGGAAGAGCTGCATCGCGGGATGCTGCTCGACGGCGACCAGCATGTCCTCGAACCGGCCGAGCACGTGCGGACGGATCGCGTCGCGCTCGAACGCGCCCGCGTAGGCCGCCACCGGCCCCTTGTCGACCGACACCGCGAAATGGTTCGCCCAGAAATGCACGAGACGCTCGACGAACGGCGCGGGCGTGTTCAGCGCGCTGTTCAGCCGTGCGCCGACGGCGCTGCGATACGTGTCGTTGCCGTCGCGCCGGATCGACTGCTCGGTCGCGCGTTTCGTGGCCGGATCGTCGCCGGTCATGGCATTGCGCGCATTCGCGAAGCGCGTGGCGAGCGCGACCGCGTCGGGCTCGCCGGCCCACGCGGCCGGCCGTGCGTCGTAACGGTCGAATTGCGCGACGAGCGCTGCCTTCGGGTCGGCTGGCGGCGCTTCGTCGGCCCGCGCGCCGAGACCGAAGCGGTTCAGCGCGATGGCAGCCGGTGTGATGTCGTTCGGGTGGTCCATGACGGGGCTCTCGCGATGCGTACCCGTGTTTAACGTCGGTCGGCGGGAAATCCGTCGCTGCGAAGACGAATTTTCTGGATTCGTCGCGTGGCGTTGAATGCGTGCTGCCGTCTGAATTTCCATCGCGGATTCGACTGACCGATGCAGCGAATCGGGGGATCGCCCAGCCGCCGAATCGTCGTTCCGTGCGTTGCCGCAGGCTGTGCATGCTTCGAAATCCGGATGAAAAGCTTTCACCTTTCACAAACCTGACCGGCTCGGATCGCCACGCTCGCGGGTGGAAACCCGGAATCGGCGAATCCCTGCTCGCTGCGTCGAAGCCGCCAGGCGCTTGCCCTTCCCGGAAAGCGATCTAGACTCGTGTAACGACGTTCGTATGAAGGCATGAAGGACGGCACGCGCTGCTTCAAGCGCGATAACGGCGAAATCGTTCGGTTCGTCGAATCGCATTGGGCGCCGCGCGTCGGGGAGAAGACGACGGTTCGGGCAGCCACGGCCCGGCACAATCGCGTCGACGTGGCGCCACTACATTGACCAGGAGAAGCTGCCGCACGCCGGCCGGCCACGGCGGAGTGCGCCGGCCACCGTCACGATGCCAAACCGTCCCGTCAGCCTGCGTGCGCGATTTCGTCGCTTCCGTTCGATGCGCCCGCCTTCGCGCTGGACAACCGCGTGGCTGCTCGCCGTCGTGTTGACGCTGCACGTCCATGCGGCGCATGCGCAGAACCAGCCCAAGGTCGTCGACATTCCGACTCGTCCCGGCGTGACTCAGCGGTTTCTCTTCATCGCGCCGGACGCACCGAAGGCCGCGGCCATTCTTTATGCCGGCGGACACGGCGGGCTGCAACTGGAGCCTTCCGGACGGTTCGGATGGGGCGCAGGCAACTTTCTCGTCCGCACCCGGCAGCTGTTCGTGAATGACGGCATCGCTGTCGCGGTCATCGATGCACCGAGCGACCACCAATCCGAGCCCTATCTCAACGGCTTTCGACTCTCGAAGGAACATGCCGACGACGCACGCGCGGTGATCGCCTGGTTGAGGGAGCAACTGCACGTACCGGTCTGGCTGGTCGGGACGAGCCGCGGCACGCAGTCCGTTGCTGCCATTGCGATTGCACTGGCCGACGGCGGCGGGCCCGACGGTATCGTGCTGACATCCACCATCCTCCGCGAAGGTCGAGGCGGTACCGCGGTCACGGACATGAACCTTGCCAGCCTCCGGATTCCGGTGCTCGTCGTGCATCACGAGAAAGACGGCTGCAGGAATTGTCCGGTGTCCGAAACGGATACTCTGATGAAGAAGCTCGACAAGTCGCCGAAAGCCGACCTGATGATCGTGTCGGGCGGCACGTCCCGGGGCGATCCGTGCGAAGCATTTGCCTATCACGGCTTCAATGGCCTGGAGAGCGGCGTGGTCGACGCGATCTCCACGTGGATGCTTGCCCGTTGAATGCGCCCGCCGCGTAACGGCGCGCGGCTTCTTTGCGATCCCTTGCTGAAGCGTGCCCGCAAGCGTTGCCGATCGGCCTTCAGCGCATGCGTTGCACATGACTGACAAGGCGCACCACCGCGCGTCGTCCGCGCGGCGTTTCCTTATTGGCTCCCCGCGTCGCCCTGCTTCTTCTGCCACTTCGGCGGCAGCCGCCAGTTGCCGCTACGCCGCAATCCGTCGACGAACTTAGCACGCTCGTCCGGCGTCAGCGTCGCCGCGAAATCGACGACGCTGCGCTCGACCTGCGCACGCAGCGCGGTATCGGCCGCGCGCGTGCGGTCGAGCGCGGCGTCGATCGCCGTACGATCGAGTTGCGGCGCGGCGAGCAGATCGAGCACGGTGATCCGGTCGTCGCGCCCTTCCCGCGCGAAATCGCGGCCGTCCTTGCGCGCCGCCTTCAGCGCCGCGACGAATTCCTGCTGGCGCGCGTCCGGCAATCCGTCCGCGGCGAAACGCAACGCGGTGCGCGACGCCGGTGCGCCCGCGGCCCGCAGGTCGCGATGCGTCGAGAACCACTGATACGCGCCGCCGCCGATCGCGCCGAGCATGAATACGTTCAGCACGACCGAACCGACGAGGACGAATTTCCAGCCACGCTCACTCATTCATCACTCCAGTCAACGCTCGGTCCGCCGAACGTCGTTGTCAGATAGCCCGGCTCATGCGCAGGCGGCACGCTGCCGAGCATCAGCATCGACACGGCCACCGCGCCCGCGAGCGCGCCGGCGAGGCCCACGCCCGCGAATGCCGCGCCCGACCACCACACGGGGAGG